>NZ_WIWH01000030.1:0-69417 GCF_009600035.1 Pseudomonas sp. FSL R10-2964
GAACGAGTGGTGGAACAATCGGTTCCGTCGGGCGTTAACCTGCGGAACAGAAACCCATGCGACTTTCAGGTCGCACTCCCGAAGAAATACTGATTTCCTTTCTTCGTCTGGTGCATTTCGGGATCGCGCTTACCGTCCTTGTTCTTGGTCGAACTTGGCGCATGAATGATCGTCGCATCGACCACCGTACCTTGGCGCAGCATCAAACCACGGTCGCCCAGATAGCCGTTGATGACCTGCAAAATCCCGCCGGCCAACTCATGTTTTTCCAACAGACGTCGGAAGTTAAGGATCGTGGTTTCGTCAGGAATCCGATCCAGATGCAGCCCCGAAAACTGGCGCAAAATCGTCGTCTCGTAAAGTGCTTCTTCCATCGCCGGATCGCTGTAGCCGAACCAGTTCTGCATCAGATGAACCCGCAGCATGGCCATCAACGGATACGCCGGACGACCACCGTCGCCCTTCGGATAATGCGGCTCGATCAAGGCAATCAAACCCTTCCAGGGCACGACCTGATCCATCTCGATCAGGAAACGCTCGCGGCGGGTCTGCTTACGTTTGCCGGCGTACTCGGCATCGGCGAAGGACATCTGTTTCATCGGGGCTCAGCCGTTCAGTTCGTGTGAGGCGTGTATTTCACCAGAGATGGAAGTCTTTTTCAGAGTTTCCTTAGGGGCTGACTGTTGAACTGGCTGATGGAGCTGCGGCCAGCACGTACCGCGGTTTGCCAGATGCTTCCGGGTGTTGTGTTGCCTATTATCCTGCTGTCTAGTTAACGCTTTCTACGAGGGGATGCAATGTCTTTCGATATCATTGGCATGTTGGCTGTCGTGGCTTTTTGTGCAGGTTTTTTTGACGCTATTGCGGGTGGTGGTGGGTTGATAACTTTGCCCGCTTTGTTTTTGGCGGGTCTTGAGCCTATCAGCGCGATAGCTACAAATAAGTTTCAGGCGGCTTCCGCGACGGTGTCTGCAACTATTACCTTTGCCCGCAAGGGCATGATTGAGTGGAGACAAAGTCGTTGGTTGGCTGCCTGCTGTTTTGTGGGCGGAGCCAGCGGAGCGCTACTGGTAAGCTCTGTCGATAAACGGTATCTGGAAGTTTGTGTTCCTGTGATGTTGATTTTAGTTGCTGTCTATTTTGCTTTTTCGCCAAAGCTTGCAGTCGGCGACAGCCGTAAAAGGATCAGTCTTCTAGTTTTTTCTTTTACCGTTGCCCCTGTTTTGGGTTTTTATGACGGTGTTTTTGGTCCGGGTGTTGGTTCGTTTTTTATTGTTGGTTTTATTCTTTTGTGCGGCTTGGGCATGATGCGAGCCATGAGTTTCACTAAGCTCGCTAATGCCTCATGCAATTTAGGGGCTCTCGCAATATTCATGACCAAAGGAGTGGTTGTATGGCCCCTTGCAATAGCCATGGCATTAGCCGCGTTTATTGGCGCACAACTAGGTGCCCGGGCGGCAGTCAAGGTCGGCCCGAGGCTAATAAAACCTATGTTGATCGTGGTGTGCTGCGCCTTGGCTATCAAGCTTCTGAGCATGGAAACGAACCCGCTGCGTATTATCGTCTTGCATGCATTCGCTTCATTATGACGGCTGAGAGAGTGTCTACCTGTAGCTCTTGATTTGATTACAGGCTCGCAATGTTTTCAGGTGAGCGTGCTCTATCTTCCATTTTGCCTTTACTTGGAAAAGCCAAGGTGATGAGCGCTTCACGGGCGCTGGTTAACCAGCGCCCGAGTCTGTCAGTTACTGATCGCCAAAATACTCGCCTGGTACGAAGCCACAAACAGGTCGAAGTCGCCTTCTTCCGTTTGTTCGGTCTCGGCCTGCTCGAGCAGTGACTTGCGCGCTTTCTCTTCAAACGCAGCCTGATCTTCAGCACTCAACGGTTCACTGCGGAAGAACTCGGCATGGGCCAGGCTCTGGCGCATCGAGAACTGAGCGAAGCTCTCCTTGTGCTCGGCCATGCTGGCCAGCACTTTGGCAGACGGCGTCAGCGACACGTCCTTGATCTTCGCCAGCTGTTCGTCGACTGCCTTGCTGTGGTTATCGCCACCCTGGCTCTGGTCGAGCAAGGCGGCCAGCGGCGCGATTTTTTCCAGCAGCTCGGTAGCCCATTCCTTCATGTCAACGGCTGCGCCATCACGCTGCAATTGCAGGCCCGGACGGCGACCTTCCTTGACTACGCTAAGGAAGTTGGAAGAGCAGCTGCCACAGCCTGCGCTGTCGAACTGCGGGCTGTCTTGCAGCGCGCAATACAGCAGGAAGGCGTCCAGAAAACGCGCTTCAGGCAAATCGATGCCCACCGGCAGAAACGGGTTGATATCCAGCAGGCGCACTTCAACGTACTGCACGCCACGGGACACCAGGGCCTGGATCGGCCGCTCGCCGGTGTAGGTCACGCGCTTGGGGCGAATGTTGGAGTAGTACTCGTTTTCGATCTGCAGGATGTTGGTGTTCAACTGCACCCACTCGCCATCCTTGTGCGTACCGATTTCTACATACGGCGGATAAGGTGTGGCCACTGCCTTGCGCAGGCTGTCGGTGTAGCTGTCGAGGTTGTTGTAGCACGGCGTCAGGCCTGCCTGGGCGTTGCTCTGATAGCCCAGGTCGCTCATGCGCAGGCTGGTGGCATAGGGCAGGTAGAGCGTGTCGGCGTCCAGTTGCTCCAACTGGTGCGAACGACCGCGCAAAAAGCCCGCATCCAGCGCAGGCGAAGCACCGAAGAGGTACATCAGCAGCCAGCTGTAGCGACGGAAGTTACGAATCAGGGCGATATAGGCGTCGGACTGATAATCGCGCTCGGTGCCGACAAAACCCTCTGCCTGCATCAGCACTGGCCACAGGGCCTCTGGCAGGGAGAAGTTGTAGTGGATGCCGGCAATGCACTGCATGGTCTTGCCGTAGCGCAGGGCCAGGCCCTTGCGGTAAACGTACTTGAGCTGTCCGATATTGGACGTGCCGTAGTAGGCAATCGGAATATCTTCTTCGGCCGGCAACGGGCACGGCATCGAAGGGCTCCACAGGAACTCGTTACCGAGCTTGCTGTAGGCAAAGCGGTGGATCTTGTCGAGGCTGGCCAGCGTCTGCGCCGGATCAGGCAGGGCCGGGGTGATGAACTCCAGCAGCGACTCGGAATAGTCGGTGGTGATTTGATCGTTGGTCAGGGCCGAGCCCAGTTCTTCCGGGTGCGGGGTTTGCGCCAGGCGAGCATCGGCCGTGACGCGCAGGCATTCGCGCTCGATGCCGTGCAGGCACTGCTCCAGAAGAGAGAGGTTGGCGCGCTCGCTGAGCAGAGCCAGGCGGCGGTTGAGAAGTTGGCTCAAGTTGGATTCCTTCACGCGTCAGTCGCCCCAATATGGGGGTGGTCAGGACGGTCTACAAGGGTGAAGTTGAAACTGGCGTGGTCGCCTGGTTTTGTTGGCATCGCTCAGTTCCGTCCCTGATTCGGCGCCGCGGCGCTCCAAGCGCATTTCGGCACTGCATTGGCAGTGCCGAAATTAACTCAAATCAGCCGTTGGCCGCTACAGGACAGCGAACGTGCCTTGTGCTTTTGCGACCAGCTTGTCGCCCTGCAGCACATCCGCTTCGACGACCAGCGTGCGTCGCCCGGGGTGGATGACCTTGGCGATACATAGCACTTCGCCTTCAGCCACCGCGCGGATGTAGTTGATTTTGCACTCAATGGTCGCGCTCTGCTGATCGAAGCCATGGGTGCTGGAACAGGCCAGGCCCATGCTGATGTCCACCAGGCTGAACAACACACCACCGTGCAACTTGCCTGCCCGGTTGCGCAATTGCGGCTCCAGGCTCAGCGCAACATGCGCCACACCGTCTTCCAGCGATTGCACGCGGCAGCCGAGCAACTGGCTGAAGGCGCTCTGGGTCAGGCCGTCCGGGAGGGCCATCAGCGTTTCTTCAACTGTTTGGCGTTGGCGAACAACGAGGCCATGGCGTTATTGGTCGGTGCGGCGGCAACGCTCTCCTTGCGCGGTGCCGAGCTTTGCTGGCGCGGTGCCGAGCCCGGACGTGCGCCGCGAGCACCGTCGATTTTCTCGCCCGGGGTGTCGCTCATGCGCATCGACAGGCCTACGCGTTTGCGCGGGATGTCGACTTCCATGACCTTGACCTTCACCACATCACCGGCTTTCACGGCTTCGCGCGGGTCTTTGATGAATTTCTCGGACAAGGCCGAGATATGCACCAGACCGTCCTGGTGCACGCCGATATCGACGAAAGCCCCGAAGTTGGTCACGTTGGTCACCACGCCTTCCAGGATCATTCCCAGTTGCAGGTCCTTGAGGTCTTCGACACCTTCCTGAAACTCGGCGGTCTTGAACTCCGGGCGCGGGTCGCGGCCTGGTTTCTCCAGCTCCTGGAGAATATCGGTCACCGTCGGCAGGCCGAAGGTCTCGTCGGTGAATTTCTTCGGATCAAGACGCTTGAGGAACCCGGCGTCGCCGATCAGCGAGCGGATGTCCCGCTCGGTGTCCGTAGCGATGCGTTTGACCAGCGGGTAGGCTTCGGGGTGAACCGCCGAGCTGTCCAGCGGATTGTCGCCATTCATCACGCGCAAGAAACCTGCCGCCTGCTCGAAGGTTTTTTCGCCCAGACGGCTGACTTTTTTCAGCGCTGCACGGGTTTTGAATGCACCGTTTTCGTCGCGGTGAGCCACGATATTTTGCGCCAGTGTGGCATTGAGGCCCGAAATTCGCGCGAGCAGTGCTACCGAAGCCGTGTTCACGTCCACGCCCACGGCGTTCACGCAGTCTTCAACCACAGCGTCCAGGCCGCGTGCCAGCTTGAGCTGGGACACGTCGTGCTGGTACTGGCCGACACCGATGGATTTAGGGTCGATTTTCACCAGTTCGGCCAGCGGGTCTTGCAGGCGGCGGGCGATCGATACGGCGCCACGGATCGAAACGTCCAGATCCGGGAATTCCTTGGCTGCCAGTTCCGATGCCGAGTACACCGAAGCACCGGCCTCGGACACCATCACTTTGGTGACTTTCAGGGCCGGGTATTTTTTCATCAGATCGATCACCAGCTTGTCGCTTTCGCGGCTGGCAGTGCCGTTGCCAATGGCAATCAGATCGACCGAATGCTTGGCACACAGGGCGGCCATGACCGAAATGGTCTGGTCCCACTTGTTGTGCGGCACGTGCGGGTACACGGTGGCGTACTCCAGCAGCTTGCCGGTGGCATCGACCACGGCAATCTTGCAACCGGTGCGCAGGCCCGGGTCCAGGCCCAGGGTGGCGCGCGGGCCAGCCGGCGCGGCCAGCAGCAGGTCGTGCAGGTTGTGGGCGAATACATTGATGGCTTCGGTTTCAGCGGCGTCGCGCAATTCACCCAGCAGGTCGGTTTCGAGGTGGGTGTAGAGCTTGACCTTCCAGGTCCAGCGCACCACTTCGCTCAACCATTTATCAGCCGGGCGGTTTTGATTTTCCAGACCGAAGCGCTGGGCAATCATCATTTCGCCGGGGTGCATCGTGCCGGGCAATTCTTCACCGACTTTGAGCGACGAGCTCAGAATGCCTTCGTTGCGACCGCGGAAAATCGCCAGTGCGCGGTGCGATGGCATGCTTTTGAGCGGTTCATCGTGCTCGAAGTAATCGCGGAACTTGGCGCCTTCCTCTTCCTTGCCGGCAATTACGCGGGCGCTGAGGATGGCTTCCTGTTTGAGGAAGCTGCGCAGCTTGTCCAGCAGGCTGGCGTCTTCGGCGAAGCGCTCCATGAGGATGTACTTGGCGCCATCAAGGGCTGCCTTGACGTCAGCCACACCTTTTTCGGTGTCGACAAAACGGGCAGCTTCGGCATCTGGCGTGAGTGTCGGGTCGTTGAACAGGCCGTCTGCCAGCTCGCCGAGGCCGGCTTCCAGGGCGATCTGGCCCTTGGTGCGGCGCTTTTGCTTGTACGGCAGGTACAAGTCTTCAAGGCGGGTCTTGGTGTCGGCGAGTTTGATGTCGCGGGCCAGTTCGGGGGTCAACTTGCCTTGCTCTTCGATGCTGGCGAGGATGCTGACGCGCCGCTCGTCGAGTTCGCGCAGGTAGCGCAGGCGCTCTTCGAGGTGACGCAACTGGGTGTCATCCAGGCTGCCGGTCACTTCCTTACGATACCGAGAGATGAAGGGTACGGTGGAGCCCTCATCCAGAAGAGCGACGGCCGCTTCGACCTGCTGCGGGCGCACGCCGAGTTCTTCGGCGATGCGGCTGTTGATGCTGTCCATAAAACCACCTGACAAAATGTGATGCAGGCTCGCAGGCCCGGGCTTGAAGGCTTGCGAGGCTGGTTGAGCAGCCCGGAAGGGGCCGCTGCCTGGGCCAAAAGGGCAGCCTGTTGACCCGTGAAGTCAGCTGATTACGCCAGATGTTGAAAAAATAAATACTGGCACAACCATTGAAAGTTCGAGATTGCCCGACACAAAAGGCCGCGCATTATAACCAGCGTTCCCGGATTCAGGGGATTGCGCGCGGTGGTCTCATTACCTGGTCTAATGTTTAAGGAAGAAAAATCTGCTAACAATGCACACAATGCGTATCGCAGCGGCTGAGCCATAATGCGCGCCGAGATCACAGGAGCATCCTAATGAGCAGCACTGCACAAACGTCTGAAGGCGAAAAAATCCTTATCGTTGATGATGATCCTGGGCTGAGCAACTTGCTGGTACGTTTCTTTTCCAGCAAGGGTTATCGCGCCACTTCCGTGACCAATGCAGCGGACATGGATCGTCGGCTGGCCCGCGAAATGTACCACCTTGTGGTGCTGGATCTGATGCTGCCCGGCGAAGACGGCCTGTCAGCCTGTCGCCGTTTGCGTGCAGCGGGCAATCGCGTGCCGATCATCATGCTGACAGCCAAAGGTGATGAACTTAGCCGTATCAAGGGCCTGGAACTGGGTGCCGACGATTATCTGGCCAAGCCTTTCAACCCCGATGAGCTGATGGCCCGTGTGCGTGCGGTATTGCGTCGTCAGGCGCCGCCGGTGCCGGGTGCGCCGGGCAGCGAAGACGAAAGCGTGACATTCGGTGATTACGAGTTGTCCCTGGCAACCCGCGAACTCAAACGTGGCGACGAAGTTCACATGCTCACCACGGGTGAGTTTGCGGTACTTAAAGCCCTGGTCATGCATGCCCGCGAGCCGTTGACCCGCGACAAGCTGATGAACCTGGCCCGTGGTCGTGAGTGGGATGCGCTGGAGCGTTCAATCGATGTCCAGATTTCCCGTTTGCGCCGCATGATCGAGCCGGACCCGTCCAAGCCCCGCTATATCCAGACCGTCTGGGGCGTGGGTTATGTGTTCGTGCCGGATGGCAACGCAACCAAATGACAGATCATTTGTAGGAGCGAGTCGCACTGGTGCTGTCTGGTACCGTGTGGCTCGCGATTTATCTTTTTTTCGGGCCTCGGGGCTCGCTCCTGCAAAGTATAAAAGCGGCTGTCTATGAAAACCCCTGTCTGGTTCCCCCAAAGTTTCTTCTCGCGCACACTCTGGCTTGTCCTGATTGTTGTGCTGTTTTCCAAGGCCCTGACGCTGGTTTATCTGCTTATGAACGAGGACGTGCTGGTTGACCGCCAGTACAGCCACGGCGTGGCGCTGACCCTGCGTGCCTATTGGGCCGCCGATGAGGAAAACCGCAACAAGATCATCGATGCCGTTGATTTGGTTCGCGTCGTGGGCGGAGGTGTACCCGAGGGTGAACAGCACTGGCCTTACAGCGAGATTTATCAGCGTCAGATGCAGGCCGAGCTTGGCCCCGATACAGAGGTGCGCTTGCGTATGCACACATCCCCTGCGCTGTGGGTGCGTGCCCCGAGCCTGGGGGATGGCTGGTTGAAAGTGCCTTTATATCCGCATCCTCTGCGTGGGCAAAAAATCTGGAATGTACTGGGTTGGTTTTTAGCCATCGGCTTGTTGTCCACTGCTTCGGCGTGGATTTTCGTCAGCCAGCTCAATCAGCCCCTCAAGCGTCTGGTGTATGCAGCTCGCCAGTTGGGGCAGGGGCGCAGCGTGCGCTTGCCTGTCGGCGACACGCCCAGCGAAATGACGGAGGTGTACAGCGCCTTCAATCAGATGGCTGAAGACGTCGAACAGGCGGGCCGCGAGCGAGAACTGATGCTTGCAGGCGTGTCCCATGACCTGCGCACCCCGCTGACCCGCTTGCGTCTGTCTCTGGAGCTGATGGGCAACCACAACGACCTGACCGACGACATGGTGCGTGATATTGAGGACATGGACGCGATTCTCGACCAGTTCCTGGCCTTTATCCGTGACGGCCGTGACGAGCCGGTTGAAGAGGTTGATCTGTGTGAATTGATCCGTGAAGTGGTGGCACCCTATAACCAGAACGGAGAGCAGGTGCGCCTGCGTCTGCAGCCGATTCAGCCGTTTGCGCTACGTCGGGTATCGATGAAGCGTTTGCTCAACAACCTGATCGGCAATGCCTTGCACCATGCTGGCGAAGACGTGGAGGTTGCGGCTTACGTATCGGGTGATGTCAGCGCGCCGTATGTGGTGCTGAGTGTGATGGACCGGGGGGCAGGGATTGATCCTGCGGAGCTGGAAGATATCTTCAACCCGTTTATCCGCGGTGACCGTGCCCGTGGCGGTAAAGGTACGGGGCTGGGGCTGGCGATCGTCAAGCGGATTGCCTCCATGCATGGTGGCAATGTCGAGCTGCGTAACCGCAGCGGCGGAGGGCTTGAAGCCCGTGTACGTTTGCCGCTGGGGCTTATGTTGCCAAGAGGGGCGGTATAGCTTTGACCCTGTGGGAGCGGGCTTGCCCGCTCCCACAACAAGTCTGCTCACCCAAAGGTTGATGCGCTGTCAGCCTTTGCCCTTGGTCCGGGTCATATGCGGGCTGCTGTTTTTTTCCAGGTGCTGGATGATAATCCCGGCCACATCCTTGCCGGTGGTGGTTTCAATGCCTTCCAGGCCTGGCGATGAGTTGACCTCCAGCACCAGCGGGCCGTGGTTGGAGCGCAGGATATCGACACCCGCCACACTCAGCCCCATGACCTTGGCCGCACGAATGGCGGTCATGCGCTCTTCGGGGGTGATCTTGATCAGGCTGGCGCTGCCGCCCCGGTGAAGGTTGGAGCGGAACTCTCCAGGTTTGGCCTGGCGTTTCATGGCCGCGATCACCTTGTCACCGACCACGAAGCAGCGAATATCGGCACCCCCGGCCTCCTTGATGTATTCCTGCACCATGATGTTTTGCTTGAGGCCCATAAAGGCCTCAATCACCGACTCGGCGGCGGTAGCGGTTTCACACAGCACCACGCCGATGCCCTGGGTGCCTTCCAGCACCTTGATGACCAGCGGGGCGCCGTTGACCATTTCGATGAGGTCGGGAATGTCATCCGGCGAGTGGGCAAAACCGGTTACCGGCAAACCCAGGCCACGCCGGGACAACAGCTGCAACGAACGTAATTTGTCCCGCGAGCGAGCAATTGCCACCGATTCGTTGAGCGGAAACACGCCCATCATTTCAAACTGGCGCAGCACCGCGCAGCCATAGAACGTGACTGACGCGCCAATGCGCGGGATCACCGCATCAAAGCCTTCCAGCGGCTTGCCGCGATAGTGAATCTGCGGCTTATGACTGGCTATGTTCATATAGGCGCGCAGGGTATCGATCACTACCATCTCATGGCCTCGTTCGGTACCGGCTTCAACCAGACGACGAGTGGAATACAGACGCGGGTTACGCGACAGCACAGCGATCTTCATGCAACACCTGTGGCAGAGGTAGTAGTGACCGGGAATTCCGGCTTGTCTTGTACATATTTTAGTGCAGGGTTGACGACCAATTGGCCGTCGATCAACGCTTTTGAGCCCAGCAACAAGCGATAACGCATCGATTTGCGGCAGGCGAGGGTGAACTCGACCGGCCAGACCCTATCACCCAGCGCCAGGCCGGTGCGGATCACATAGCGAACCTGGGTGTGGCCATTGGAGCTTTTAATGGTTTTAATTGCCACCAAAGGCGCTTCACAGTGACGGTGACGCAGTTGTACCAGGGTGCCCAGGTGGGCATTGAAACGTACCCACTCGACACCGTCGCGCACAAAAGGCTCGATTTCGGTAGCGTGCAGGCTGGAAGTACTGGCACCGGTGTCGATTTTCGCGCGCAGGCCGGCGACTCCCAAATCGGGAAGCGCCACCCACTCGCGCAGACCGACAACGGTCAAGTGATCAAAAGTCTTCAATATAAGTAACCAGCGATTAACGTATTCAGGCCGCAGGAGAAACCCTGCAGGTAAAGCAATCGGCGATGCCGATTTGGCAATGTACAAAGAGCATTCACGCAGAATATCCAGCAAATGGCGACAGTTATCTGCGTGTCCGCTACTCGGCAGGCAGGCATTCTATCGGGACGAATGCTTCAGTTGTTCATTGCAAGTAGTAGTACAGTTCTGACTATTCAAGTGAAGAGGAATTCCAGTGGCGCAAAAGCAGGAAGAGGACGACAAGGTTCGCCTGGATAAGTGGCTCTGGGCGGCGCGTTTTTACAAGACCCGGGCACTGGCCAAGGCCGCGATTGAAAGCGGCAAGGTGCATTGCCGGGGTGAGCGCTGCAAGCCGAGCAAAGAACCTCGCCTGGGCGATGAACTGCAAATTCGTGTTGGCCTTGAAGAGCGCACTGTCGAAGTCAAAGCGCTGTCTGTGGTCCGCCGTGGCGCCCCTGAAGCCCAATTGCTGTACGCCGAAACCGAACAAAGCATCGCCAAGCGCGAAAACGCGGCTGCCATGCGCAAATCCGGGGCCATGGGCATCACGACTGATGGCAAACCGACCAAGAAGCAGCGGCGCCAACTGCATCAGTTTCATGACGCCAGTGCGGGCGAGTGAGCTGGCCAGGGCCCGCAAGCCGTACGTCGAGTCCGTGGCTGCATAGCTTGTAATCATTCAGGTATGGCGCCATATAGGGTCATCAGACCTGCACGATATTTAATGGCGCTTACACATTTTGTCACCAATTCAGAACTCTATTCTTATGTCCGACTTACACAAAACCGATGCCACACAACGCTTTATGTTCGATACCAGCGACGCCCGCGGCGAACTGGCCTCGTTGGAGCACAGCTACGCTGACGTGTTGGCCAAGCACGCTTATCCACAGCCGGTCCAGCAATTGCTGGGCGAGCTGATGGCTGCGGCTGCGTTGCTGGTGGGCAACCAGAAAATCGATGGCTTGCTGAGCCTGCAGGCCCGTTCCGAAGGCCCGGTGCCGCTGCTGATGATCGAATGCACCAGCGACCGGGAAATACGCGGCCTGGCCCGTTTTGACGCCGACCAGATTGCTGCCGATGCCACGCTGGCTGACCTGCTGCCCAACGGCGTACTGGCCATTACCATCGATCCGGTGGTCGGCAAGCGCTACCAGGGCATCGTGGACCTGAACGGCGAAACCCTGGCTGACTGCTTCACCAATTACTTCGTGATGTCCGAGCAAGTGCCGACCCGCTTCTGGCTGGTTGCTGATGGCCAGCGTGCGCGGGGCATGTTCCTGCAGCAGTTGCCTGCCGATGTGGTCAAGGATGAAGACGAGCGCGTCGACAGCTGGGACCGCCTGCTGATGCTGGGCGATACGCTCAAATCAGAAGAGCTGCTGGGGCTGGATAACGAGACCATCCTGCACCGTTTGTATCACGAAGAAACCGTGCGCCTGTTTGATAATCAGGCCATTGAATTCAAGTGCAGTTGCTCCCGTGAGCGTTCGGGCAATGCCCTGACCAGCCTGGGTCATGCCGATGCGCTCAATCTGGTGACCGAGCATGGCGGTCATATCGAAATCGATTGCCAGTTCTGCAACGAGCGTTACCTGTTTGATGCAGCAGATGTCGATCAATTGTTCGCTGGCGCAGGTGTTGAATCCCCTTCAGGCACTCATCACTAAAACGTTTCAGCTCAGGTAAAACACCTGTCAAAGCCCGTTCTTGCGCGGTTCTGACAGGTGGGGCCTACTCTTTTTGGGGTTTTCTGGCATAATCCGGCCCACTTTTTTCGCGGTAGTAGTGCAAACTTTTCTACTACAAAACGTTTGGCGCACTCGGCCAATGGCCGACGGGGAACCTCATGACGCAAGCTAATAACGCCGTGTACACCGATCTGAGCATCGACGATCTGGTCAAAGAAGCCCTGAACCGTGGTGAAGGCGTGCTTGCCGACAATGGCGCACTGGTTGTCGAAACTGGCCACCGTACAGGCCGTTCGCCGGCTGACCGCTTCATTGTTGAAGAACCGTCCACTCAGGCTGCCATTGCCTGGGGCCCGATCAACCGCAAGTTCCCGGCCGACAAGTTCGATGCCCTGTGGGACCGCGTCGAGGCGTTCAACAACGCGCAAGAGCATTTCGTTTCCCACGTGCATGTAGGTGCTTCCGAAGACCACTACCTGGCCGTGAAAATGACCACCCAGACTGCCTGGCAGAACCTGTTCGGTCGTTGCCTGTTCATCAACCCGGCCAAGTACAACCCTGCCGGTCGTGATGAGTGGCAAGTGCTTAACGTGGCCAACTTCGAGTGCGTGCCTGAGCGTGATGGCACCAACTCTGACGGTTGCGTGATCATCAACTTCGCCCAGAAAAAAGTGCTGATCGCTGGCATGCGTTACGCCGGTGAAATGAAAAAAGCCATGTTCTCGGTACAGAACTTCCTGCTGCCTGCTGCTGACGTACTGCCGATGCACTGCGCTGCCAACATTGGCGAAGAAGGCGACGTGACCCTGTTCTTCGGTCTGTCCGGCACCGGTAAAACCACCCTGTCCGCCGATGAAAGCCGTTACCTGATCGGTGACGACGAACACGGTTGGGGCGAAGGCGTGGTGTTCAACATCGAAGGCGGTTGCTATGCCAAGTGCATCGACCTGTCGGAGAAGAACGAGCCGGTTATCTGGAAAGCCATCAAGCACGGCGCCGTGCTGGAAAACGTTGTGCTCGACGCTGCCGGTCACCCTGACTATGCCGATGTCAGCCTGACCCAGAACAGCCGCGCCGCTTACCCGCTGGAGCACGTTGCCAAGTGTTCCGAGAAGAACCTGGGCGGCGAACCAAACGCTGTGATCTTCCTGACCTGCGACCTGACTGGCGTACTGCCACCTGTGTCGATCCTCAGCGAAGAGCAAGCGGCCTACCACTTCCTGTCTGGCTACACCGCACTGGTGGGCTCGACTGAAATGGGTTCGGGCAGCGGCATCAAGTCGACTTTTTCCACCTGCTTTGGCGCACCGTTCTTCCCGCGTCCGGCCGGTGAATACGCAGAGCTGCTGATCAAGCGCATCCGTGGCTTCGGCTCCAAGGTGTACCTGGTTAACACCGGCTGGACCGGTGGTGGCTACGGCGTTGGCAAGCGCTTCAACATCCCGACCACCCGTGCGGTGATTGCTGCGATCCAGAGCGGTGCTCTGATCGGCGCTGAAACCGAGCACCTGGACATCATCAACCTGGACGTGCCTAAAGCCGTACCGGGCGTTGAGACTGTTCTGCTCAACCCACGCAACACCTGGGCTGACAAAGCTGCCTACGACGAAGCTGCCAAAGCATTGGCTGGCCTGTTCGTAGAGAACTTCAAGAAGTTCGACGTCAGCGACGCGATCAAGGCAGCCGGCCCGAAGGCGTAAGTATTCGGTCAGTGTGTTGATCCACGAAAAAGCCGCCTGAAAAGGCGGCTTTTTTGTGCCTGAAGTTTTCTGTGGGTATACATCCTGTGGGAGCGGGCTTGCTCGCGATGGCATCGCGGCGGTGAATCAGACAAAACCGCAGCGTCTGCATCGCGAGCAAGCCTGCTCCCACATGCCTAGGCCTCCAGGCCTTGGGTATCCCACTGTCCGCTGCAGATCGCCGCGTAGAGCATACCGATGGTCAGCGGTACTTTGCTTTCCCGACCCTTGGCCTTGCGCTTGAGGTGCGGGTCATTGCCGGCGGGCTGGAAATAGCGATAGGCATCGTAGTCCGCCAGTTCCAGGCCAAAACGTTCTTCCAGGGCTTCTATCAAATGCTGGGCATCCGCGCCATTGCAGCCCAAATCAGCATTGATCGCGGTCTTGAGGCTGATGGTCTTGTGTTCCGGCAAGCCGATTTCTTCATGTAGCAACTGCATCAGCTCACGCAGGGTTGGGGTATCCGGGAGGTCTGGGGCGAGGTTCATTATTCATTGTCCCGATTTTCAGTGTGAGCGTTTGTTGGAGTGTCTTTTATGGCGCTGTTAAAAGTGCTATTTTTAGTGCTTGATTGTGTTGGCTCAGCAGCTTACAGATTTAGCAGATGAGTCTTTCCGTATACATAGGCATGAGGCCATATCATGACATTCGCCATGCTCGCTAAAGTCGCTGCGTCAGTAACAGATCTGAAAAAAGACCCCATGGGTACTTATCGTGAAAGCGGTGGTGACCCAATGGTCATTCTCAATCGTAACGAACCTGCGTTTTATATTCTTTCCCCTGAGCGCTACGAGCTGTTGCTGGAGATGATCGACGACGCTGAATTGGCCAGGTTGGTCAAAGAGCGGCGTGGCAATCCTACAATCAAGGTCGAAATTGATGAGCTCATCGCAACTGCCGAGAAAAACTGAGTCGCAGGCAGATGCAATCAAGACTTATACCCTTGAGTTCGAAATTGAAGCAAAAAAGGAGCTGGAAAAGCTGGATAAGGTGCTCCAGATCCAGCTACTAAAGAAGCTCAAGTGCCGTTTGTTGTCCCCAAAGGTTCCGGCCGCCGGGCTTAGGAATATGCCGAACTGTTACAAAATCAAGCTGCGTGCCAGCGGGGTGAGGCTGGTGTATGAAGTGATTGATAACCGTCTGATAGTTCTGGTGCTTGGTGTCGGTCGTCGTGATGACCATGCTGTCTATATCGCCGCGAAGAAGCGTTTGCACTAGTGATATCGGGTAATTTCAAAACACACCTGTATCATCCTCTCTCAATTTGCCCCCGACCTTTTCTCGATCGTCTGCAAACTTGGCGTTAAAGTTTTGCGCGTGTGGCGGTCAATGGAGTGACAGTGATGTACAACACCCTGGAACAGGTTTTCGGTTATCCACAATTTCGTGCCGGGCAAGAGGCGGTGGTCAGTGCTGTTTTGGCCGGGCGTTCGGCGGCAGCGATTTTCCCCACGGGCTCGGGCAAGTCGTTGTGTTATCAACTGCCGGCGCTGCTGTTGCCCCACCTGACGCTGGTGGTTTCGCCGCTGTTGGCTCTTATGCAGGACCAGCTGGCTTTTTTGCAGCGCCACGGCATTGCCGCCGCCAGTATTGATTCCGCGCAAAGTCGTGAGGACGCCAGCGCCGTGATGGCCCGGGCCAAGGCGGGCGAATTGAAGATCCTGATGATTTCGGTCGAGCGCCTGAAAAACGAGCGCTTCCGTAACTTTTTGCAGCAAGTACCGATTTCACTGCTGGTGGTGGATGAAGCCCACTGTATTTCTGAATGGGGGCATAACTTTCGCCCTGATTATCTGAAACTTCCAGACTACCAGCGCCAGTTCAATATCCCCCAAGCCTTGCTGCTTACAGCGACCGCCACGCCCAATGTGATCGCGGACATGCAGGCCAAGTTCGCGATTGCCGAGACGGATGTGATCACCACCGGCTTCTATCGCGCCAACCTCAACCTGTGGGTTGAGCCGGTCAGCGGCGCGGCAAAGCGCCAGCGCCTGGTGCAGTGGATGAACGGGCGCATCGGCCAGCCGAGCATCGTCTATGTCACATTGCAACGGACCGCCGAGCAGATTGCCGAGCACCTCAGCCAGCACGGTATCAGTGCCAATGCTTATCACGCCGGTTTGCCCCATGAGCAGCGCGAGGGTATTCAGCGCCAGTTCATGGGCGGGCAGCTGAACTGCATCGTCGCCACCATCGCCTTCGGGATGGGTATCGATAAAAGCGATATCCGTAATGTGGTGCATTTCGACCTGCCCAAATCGATTGAAAACTATAGCCAGGAAATCGGTCGCGCCGGGCGTGATGGCCAGCCCTCCGACTGTCTGGTGCTGGCCAACCGCGACAGCCTTAACGTGCTGGAAAACTTTGTGTATGGCGACACGCCCGAGCTTGCGGGTATTCGCTGTGTACTTGAGGAGTTGCGTGGGGCAATACCTGAAGGGCAGTGGGAATTTATGCTGCTGCCGTTGTCCGATCAGAGCAATATTCGTCAGCTACCGCTTAAAACCTTGCTGGTGCAGCTGGAGTTGCGCGGCTTGATAGCACCGCGCTATGCCTACTTTGCCGAGTACCGTTTCAAATTCCTGATCGAGCCCGAGGTATTACTGGCCAAATTCGAAGGTGAACGTCAGCAATTTGTCTCGGCCATCATTCAGACCTCCACCCGCGCCAGAACCTGGGCCACGGTAAATTTCGACACCCTGTACGGGCAGCATCAGGCCGATCGCAATCGGGTGGTCAAGGCGCTGGATTATTTTCAGGAGAAGGGTTGGATCGAGCTTGAAAGCAAGCAGATGACCGAGGTCTACAGCCTGCTGGTGAGCGATTTTGATGCCGAGGCATTAAGCCAGGAGCTGCATGCTTACTTCTGTGCCCACGAGAGCGGCGAGATCAAGCGGATTCACGCAATGCTGGCGCTGTTTGCCAGTGATACCTGTCTGAGCTACCGACTGGCCCGGTATTTTGGCGATGACCAGGCACCACGGCAGTGCGGGCATTGCTCGGTATGCGCAGGGCAGGTGGCGCGTTTACCGGAGCCGCCCGCGCTGGCGCCGCTTGAGGATAAAAACGTTGAAGCACTGTGTGGCGCTTTTATCCACAGGCATCAGGAATACGCAGGAAGTTATCCCCCGGCAGAACGCCTGACCCGGTTTTTATGCGGGATCAGTGTGCCGATGTTCACCAAGATGAAAGCGCGGGCCATTCCGGGGTTTGCAGCGTTGGAAAATTATCCCTATGCCGAGGTTCGCGATTGGGCTGCGAAGCATCTGAACGGTCTGTAATCCAACTACCTGTGGGTGTTGTGGGAGCGGGCTTGCTCGCGATTGGATCGCCGTGGTTTGACAGATAGACCGCGTCGTAGCCATCGCGAGCAAGCCCGCTCCCACAAGGTGTTATGCACCTACCCCAACAACTCGCGTAGCACACGGGTGAAGTCGCGGCAGCTGGCCTCTTCATCGGCATGATGCCCGTCGCGAACTACCCATTGGCCGTTAACCATCACGTTGCGTATCTGGCGGTCGCCGCCGGCAAACAACCAGCGGTTTAGAATGGCGTCGTCCTGTGCGGTGGCCAGGTACGGGTCGTTGCCGTCAAGCACCAGCCAGTCGGCGCGTTGACCAACGGCCAAGCCAGCGACTGGTTGCCCCATCGCTTGTGCACCACCCGCCAGGGCGGCGTCGTACAGCGTACGCCCGACCATCGGCTGATCACTGCGATACATCCGGTTGCGGCGTTGGTCGCGCAAACGTTGGCCGTACTCCAGCCAGCGCAGTTCCTCGACCACGCTCAGTGACACATGGCTGTCCGAACCGATGCCCATGCGCCCGCCTTGAGCGAGGTAATCCACCGCCGGGAAAATACCGTCACCCAGGTTGGCTTCAGTGGTCAGGCACAATCCGGCGACGGCCTTGCTCTGCGCCATCAGTTGAACTTCGTCTGCGTTGGCGTGGGTGGCATGCACCAGGCACCAGCGCGAATCGACTTCGACATTGTCATATAGCCACTGGATCGGACGCTTGCCGCTCCAGCTCAGGCAGTCGTCGACTTCCTTTTGTTGCTCGGCAATATGGATATGCACCGGGCAGGTTGTGTCGCTGGCGCCCAGCACTGCGTTTATTTGCCCGGGAGTAACGGCGCGTAACGAGTGAAAACACAGCCCCAGGGTCTGCGCTGGCTGTTGCGCCAGTAGCGGCTTGAGCTGTTGCTGCAATTTGAGGTATTGCTCGGTGCTGTTGATAAAGCGCCGCTGACCGTCGTTGGGTGTCTGACCGCCAAAACCCGAGTGGCTATAAAGTACCGGCAGCAACGTCAGGCCAATGCCGGTGGAGCGTGCAGCTTCGCTAATTCGCAGTGCCAGCTCAGCCGGGTTGGTATAGGGCTGCCCTGACAGATCGTGATGGACATAATGGAATTCCGCCACCGAGGTGTAACCGGCCTTGAGCATCTCGATGTACAACTGACGGGCAATGACGCCGAGTTGTTCAGGGCTGATTTTTCCGACGAGTCGATACATCAAGTCGCGCCACGTCCAGAAGCTGTCATTGGGGTTGCCCGCCACTTCGGCCAAACCGGCCATGGCCCGCTGGAACGCGTGAGAGTGCAGATTCGGCATGCCCGGCAACAGCGGGCCGCTCAAACGTTCTGCCCCGTGCGCGTCGGCATTGGCTGTAATTTGTGTCAGGCGACCATCGGCACCCACCTCGATTCGGACATTGGCAGACCAGCCAGTCGGTAGCAGGGCGCGCTCGGCAAAGAAGACAGACATCGGTTCGGTACCCCAAAGCTTGTTATTTGTATATACATATACAGACGTTTGCCTGCCCGGTAAACTCCGGCAAGCTACGCCCTTTACTCATGAACAAGGATTGCCTGTGTCGACTCCGCCTGTCGTGTCCCCGCTGGCCGCCCACATGGGCGACAGCCCGGCCCCGCTTTACGCCCGCGTAAAGCAAATGATCACTCAACAGATCCAGAGTGGAAACTGGCCGCCGCATTACCGTGTGCCATCTGAAAGCGAACTGGTGACCCAGTTGGGTTTCAGCCGCATGACCATCAACCGTGCGCTGCGTGAAATGACCGCCGACGGCTTGCTGGTGCGCATGCAGGGTGTCGGTACCTTTGTGGCCGAGCCCAAGACACAGTCCGCGCTGTTTGAAGTCAACAACATCGCTGATGAAATTGCTGCCCGCGGGCACACTCACACCTGCAAGGTCATCAGCCTGGGTGAAGAAATGGCCGGCTCGGAACGCGCCGCCGTGCTCGATATGCGTGAAGGGCAAAAGGTCTTTCATTCCCTGATCGTGCATTACGAAAACGGGATTGCCGTGCAAATCGAGGACCGTTTCGTGAATGCACAGGTGGCGCCGGACTACCTCAAGCAGGATTTCACCCTGCAAACACCGTATGCCTATTTGTCTCAGGTCGCTCCGCTGACCGAAGGCGAGCATGTGGTCGAAGCGATTCTGGCTGACCCCAAAGAGTGCAAGTTGCTGCAAATCGAGCCAGGCGAGCCGTGCCTGCTGATTCGCCGCCGCACCTGGTCTGGCCGTCAGCCTGTGACCGCCGCCCGGCTGATCCACCCCGGTTCCCGTCATCGTCTTGAAGGACGCTTCAATAAATGAGCCAGCCCGTTGTTTTACGTGCCGTCGATTATCCACGCATGCCGTGGAAAAACGGCGGCGGCAGCACTGAAGAAATCACCCGTGACGCAGGTGAAGGCCTCGTCGGTTTTGGCTGGCGCCTGTCGATTGCCGATATTGGCGAATCAGGCGGCTTTTCGCGTTTTGAGGGTTATCAGCGGATTATCAGCGTGCTGCAAGGCGCGGGCATGAACTTGCAAGTTGACGGGGCGAGCACGCGGGCACTGTTACCCTTTGATGCATTTGCGTTCAAGGGTGAAAGCACCGTCTCCTGCACCCTGATTGATGGGCCGATCCGTGACTTCAACCTGATCTACGCCCCGCAGCGCTACGCAGCACGTCTGCAATGGCTGGATGCAACCGTCCCGCAACGCCTGTTCAGTTCGGCGCAGACCGTATTGGTGTTCAGTGCGGGCGAGCAGGTGCATGTTGGCCTGGGTAACACCTGCCATGAACACCTGGGCCGCTACGACTGCCTGCAACTAAGCGGCAATCGCGAGTTGCTGGAAATCACGCTAACCGGGCTGTGTTGCGTGATTGAGTTGAGCGCGGTCTGACACCGTCCTGATCAGGTGGGAGCGGGCTTGCTCGCGATGCAGGTGACTCGGTTTATTGGCGGGTCGCAGTGATGCGATCGCGAGCAAGCCCGCTCCCACAGAACACATGCGTTACCAAACGCCCCAAATCAGCGCACACATCTACTTCAGTAACACCCCTCGCTAATTTCTCCCTCTCCACCAAAAAACTTCTCTTGCGGTTGCGCACCTTTATTTCCGTGGCTTGCAGCTTTTTCATCAGGAAAATTTTCAGATTGGCCGCTAACTTGCATATGCTTGTATGTACAAGTACATAAGTGTGCGTCGATCCTCTTCTCACACCCGACGCATCTGCCCAACGCTGAGGAGTTACCCGTGACTTCAACTACCCCAAAATCGCCTGCCGAGTTCACCCGTCACCGTGATGGTGAGATCCGCGCCGCCCGCGGCACCCAGCTCACTGCCAAAAGCTGGATGACCGAAGCACCCCTGCGGATGCTGATGAACAACCTCGACCCGCAAGTGGCCGAGAATCCGACTGAACTGGTGGTGTATGGCGGTATTGGCCGGGCAGCGCGCAACTGGGAGTGCTACGACAAAATCGTCGAAAGCCTGACCAACCTCAACGATGACGAAACCCTGCTGGTGCAATCGGGCAAGCCGGTCGGCGTGTTCAAAACCCACAGCAACGCGCCACGGGTACTGATCGCCAACTCCAACCTGGTACCGCACTGGGCCACCTGGGAGCACTTCAACGAACTCGACGCCAAGGGCCTGGCCATGTACGGCCAGATGACCGCCGGCAGCTGGATCTACATCGGCAGCCAGGGCATCGTCCAGGGCACCTATGAAACCTTCGTCGAGGCCGGTCGCCAGCACTACAACGGCAGCCTGGTCGGCAAGTGGGTACTGACCGCAGGCCTGGGCGGCATGGGCGGCGCCCAACCGCTGGCTGCAACTCTGGCCGGTGCCTGCTCGCTGAACATCGAATGCCAGCAAAGCCGTATCGATTTCCGTCTGGCCACCCGTTATGTCGACGAGCAAGCCGCGGACCTGGATGACGCACTGGCGCGTATTGCCAAATACACCGCTGAAGGCAAAGCGATTTCCATTGCCCTGTGCGGCAACGCTGCTGAACTGCTGCCAGAAATGGTTCGCCGTGGTGTGCGCCCGGACATGGTCACCGACCAGACCAGCGCCCACGACCCGCTGAATGGCTACCTGCCAAAAGGCTGGACCTGGGAGCAGTACCGCGACCGCGCCGTGACCGATCCGGCTGCTGTGGTCAAAGCTGCCAAAGCGTCAATGGGTGAGCACGTTGAAGCGATGCTGGCATTCCAGAAAGCTGGCGTGCCGACCTTCGACTACGGCAACAACATCCGTCAGATGGCTAAAGAAGTTGGCGTAGAAAACGCCTTCGACTTCCCGGGTTTTGTCCCTGCTTATATCCGCCCACTGTTCTGCCGTGGTGTAGGGCCGTTCCGCTGGGTCGCGCTGTCGGGGGATGCCGAAGATATCTACAAGACCGATGCCAAGGTCAAGGAGCTGATCGCCGACGACGCTCACCTGCACAACTGGCTGGACATGGCGCGCGAGCGCATCAGCTTCCAGGGGCTGCCGGCACGTATCTGCTGGGTCGGCCTGGGCCAGCGTGCCAAGCTGGGCCTGGCGTTCAACGAAATGGTGCGCAGCGGCGAGCTGAAGGCCCCGATCGTGATTGGCCGCGACCACCTGGACTCCGGCTCGGTATCCAGCCCGAACCGCGAAACCGAAGCCATGCAGGACGGTTCGGATGCCGTGTCCGACTGGCCACTGCTCAATGCCTTGCTCAACACTGCCAGCGGCGCGACCTGGGTGTCGCTGCACCACGGCGGCGGCGTCGGCATGGGCTTCTCCCAGCATTCGGGCATGGTGATCGTGTGTGACGGTACCGACGAAGCGGCTGAGCGCATCGCCCGTGTACTGCACAACGACCCGGCCACCGGTGTAATGCGTCACGCCGATGCCGGTTACGACATCGCCATCGATTGCGCCAACGAGCAGGGCCTGAACCTGCCGATGATCAACGGCTGACCCACGGGCACGAATCTTGTGGGAGCGGGCTTGCTCGCGATGCAGTCGCCTCGGTGCTTCAGGCCGTACGAGGTGATGCCATCGCGGGCAAGCCCGGCTCCCACAAGGTTACGAACAATTTCTATAATTTCGGTAACACGCGTGAAGGAGTATTAACGTGCTTGAGTTAAACCTGATCCCCGGCCAACTGAGCCTTGCCCAACTGCGTGACATTTATCAGCAGCCGGTTACCCTCAGCCTGGACGCGAGCGCCTCGGCGCAGATCGATGCCAGCGTGGCGTGCGTTGAGCAGATCCTTGCCGAAAACCGCACCACCTACGGTATCAATACAGGTTTTGGCTTGTTGGCTTCGACCAAAATCGCCAGCGAAGACCTGGAAAACCTCCAGCGTTCCCTGGTGCTTTCCCACGCCGCCGGTATCGGCGAGCCAATCAGCGATGATCTGGTGCGCCTGATCATGGTGCTCAAGGTCAACAGCCTGAGCCGTGGTTTCTCCGGGATTCGTCGCGTGGTCATCGATGCATTGATCGCCCTGATCAATGCCGAGGTTTACCCGCATATTCCGCTCAAAGGTTCGGTGGGCGCATCGGGCGACCTGGCACCCCTGGCGCATATGTCCCTGGTGCTGCTGGGTGAAGGCAAGGCTCGTTACAAAGGCGAGTGGCTGGATGCCGTCACTGCCTTGAAACAAGCCGGTCTTGAGCCGCTGACCCTGGCTGCCAAGGAAGGCCTGGCCCTGCTTAACGGTACTCAAGTATCGACGGCCTACGCTCTGCGCGGTCTGTTTGAAGGCGAAGACCTGTTTGCCGCTGCGATGGCCTGTGGCGGCCTGACCGTTGAAGCCGTTCTGGGTTCGCGCTCGCCGTTCGACCCACGCATTCATGCTGCCCGCGGCCAACGCGGTCAAATCGACGCGGCGGCGATTTATCGCGATCTGCTGGGCACCAGCAGCGCAGTGTCCGAGTCGCACAAAAACTGCGACAAGGTACAAGACCCGTACTCCTTGCGCTGCCAGCCACAAGTCATGGGCGCCTGCCTGACCCAGTTCCGTCAGGCCGCCGAAGTGCTGGGCATTGAAGCCAACGCGGTGTCGGATAACCCGCTGGTATTTGCCGAACAGGGCGACGTGATCTCCGGCGGTAACTTCCACGCCGAGCCGGTTGCCATGGCTGCAGACAATATGGCGTTGGCCATTGCCGAAATCGGTTCGCTGAGTGAGCGTCGCATCTCGTTGATGATGGACAAGCATATGTCGCAACTGCCGCCGTTCCTGGTGGCTAATGGCGGCGTCAACTCCGGTTTCATGATCGCCCAGGTAACGGCTGCGGCCCTGGCCAGCGAGAACAAGGCGTTGTCCCACCCGCATAGCGTGGACAGCATTCCTACCTCGGCCAACCAGGAAGACCACGTATCGATGGCGCCTTCTGCGGGCAAGCGTCTGTGGGAAATGGCGGAAAACGTTCGCGGTGTTCTGGCCATCGAATGGCTGGCCGCGTGCCAGGGCCTGGATCTGCGTGATGGCCTGAAAACGTCCGCCAAGCTGGAAATCGCCCGCACCACCCTGCGCAGCAAAGTCGCGCATTATGAAAAAGACCGTTTCTTCGCACCGGACATCGAAATCGCCATGCAACTGCTGGCGTCCCGTTGTCTGAACGCACTGCTACCTGCACACGTTCTGCCAAGCCTGTAATCCAAAAAAACGCAGAGGGCCTACGGGCTCTCTGCGTCTCTGTTTTCGCCGACAAAAATAATCAAGGACGCGAAATGCAAAACCAGACTCAAGGTTTGAAACGCGGGCTTTCCGCTCGCCACATCCGTTTCATGGCGCTGGGTTCAGCGATCGGGACGGGTCTTTTCTATGGTTCAGCCGCTGCCATCCAAATGGCTGGACCTGCTGTGCTGCTGGCTTACCTGATTGGTGGCGCGGCGGTCTTCATGGTCATGCGCGCACTGGGCGAAATGGCCGTGCACAATCCGGTGTCCGGTTCCTTCGGTCACTACGCCAGCACCTATCTGGGGCCCATGTCGGGCTTTATTCTCGGCTGGACCTATGCCTTCGAGATGATCATCGTGTGTCTGGCCGATGTCACCGCGTTCGGTATTTACATGGGCTTCTGGTTCCCGGAAGTGGCGCGCTGGATCTGGGTGCTGGGCATCGTGCTGCTGATTGGCGGCCTGAACCTGTGCAGCGTTAAAGTCTTCGGTGAAATGGAGTTCTGGCTGTCGCTGCTCAAGGTTGCTGCCATCGTGGCGATGATCCTGGCCGGCTTCGGCATCATGCTGTTTGGTATTGGCACCTCGGGCAGCTCCGATGCGGTGGCGACCGGCATCAGCAACCTGTGGTCCTTCGGCGGTTTCATGCCCAATGGCGTGGGCGGTTTGATCGCCTCGTTTGCCGTGGTGATGTTTGCCTTTGGCGGCATTGAAATCATTGGTATCACCGCTGGCGAAGCCAAAGACCCGCAGCGTGTGATCCCTAAAGCGATCAACGCGGTGCCGCTACGAATTCTGCTGTTCTATGTGCTGACTCTGTTTGTACTGATGGCCATTTACCCGTGGACTCAGATTGGCAGCCAGGGCAGCCCGTTTGTGCAGATCTTTGACAGTCTGGGTATCAGCTCGGCGGCCACCATCCTCAATATTGTGGTGATCTCGGCGGCAGTGTCGGCGATCAACAGCGACATCTTCGGTGCAGGCCGCATGATGTACGGGCTGGCCCAGCAAGGGCAGGCGCCCAAGGGCTTTGCCAAAATCTCCAGACACGGCGTGCCGTGGATGACCGTGCTGGTAATGGGCGCCACCTTGCTGGTGGGTGTGGTGCTTAACTACCTGATCCCGGAAAACATCTTTTTGGTAATCGCCTCGATTGCGACCTTTGCCACGGTATGGGTATGGCTGATGATTCTGGTCACCCAGGTGGCCATGCGTCGTTCCATGACCCGTGAACAAGTGGCCGAACTCAAGTTCCCGGTGCCGTTCTGGCCGTATGCGCCGATTGCCGCCATTGTGTTCATGGTGTTTATCTTCGGCGTACTGGGTTACTTCCCTGAGACACAAGCCGCGCTAATGGTAGGTGTGGTCTGGATTCTCATGCTGGTTGTGGCTTATCTGCTGTGGGTAAAACCTGCCGCGGGTCGGGCAATTGAAGTGGCTCCCGAGCTTTCCTGAGTTTTTGATCATTGACGGAGTGACGCGATGAAAACCCTTTGGCAGCACTGCAATGTCGCAACAATGGCCAACGGCACGTACTCGATCATCGAGGATGCCGCCCTCGTCACCCGTGACGGCTACATTGAGTGGCTTGGCCCGCGTCAGCAGTTGCCGACGGGCGAATATGGGCAAATCCACGGCCTTGAAGGCGCGTGGGTAACGCCGGGGCTTATCGATTGCCATACGCACACGGTGTTTGGCGGCAACCGCAGCGGTGAGTTCGAGCAGCGCCTGCAAGGCGTGAGCTATGCCGAAATCGCCGCGGCCGGCGGCGGTATTGCCAGCACTGTGCGTGCGACCCGCGCGGCCAGCGAGGACGAGTTGTTCGACAGTGCCCGTCAGCGTTTGCAGTGTTTGCTGCGCGATGGCGTGACCAGTGTCGAGATCAAGTCCGGTTATGGCCTGAGCCTGGAGAGTGAACGCAAAATTTTGCGGGTGATCCGCCGTCTTGGCGAAGCGTTGCCGGTCACGGTGCGCAGCACCTGCCTGGCCGCCCATGCCTTGCCGCCGGAGTTCAAGGATCGCGCCGATGACTATATCGAGCATATCTGCAACGAGATGCTACCCGCGCTGGCGGCCGAAGGGCTGGTGGACGCTGTGGATGCGTTCTGCGAATACCTGGCGTTCTCACCGGCCCAGGTCGAGCGGGTGTTCAAGGTAGCGCAGCAATTGGGCCTGCCGGTCAAATTGCACGCCGAGCAGCTGTCTTCATTGCATGGTTCCAGCTTGGCGGCGCGCTATCAGGCGCTGTCGGCCGATCATCTGGAATTCATGACCGAAGAAGACGCCATTGCCATGGCCGCCTCCGGTACCGTGGCCGTGCTCTTGCCTGGTGCGTTTTACTTCTTGCGTGAAACCCAGTTGCCGCCGATGGAGGCCCTGCGCAAGCACGGGGTAAAAATCGCCATTGCCAGTGACCTCAACCCGGGAACCTCGCCGGGACTGTCGTTGCGCCTGATGTTGAACATGGCCTGCACCCTGTTCCGTATGACCCCCGAAGAAGCCCTGGCCGGTGTCACCCTGCACGCGGCAACGGCATTGGGCATGGGCGAGACCCACGGCTCGCTTGAGCCCGGCAAGGTGGCCGACTTTGTCGCCTGGAACATTGATCGTCCGGCAGACCTGGCTTATTGGCTGGGCGGTGATCTGGACAAACGCGTCGTGCGTAGCGGCGTTGACGTAACGCTTTAGGAGAAAGCTTGTGGACAAGGTTCTGACATTCAAACAAGGCCGCGTGCCGTTGCTGATCAGCATGCCCCATGCTGGTCTGAAACTGACTCCGGCAGTCAAGGCCGGGCTGATCCCTGAGGCGCAAAGCCTGCCGGACACCGACTGGCATATCCCGCAGCTTTACGACTTTGCCAGCGAGCTGGGTGCCAGCACCCTGGCAGCCGAGTATTCGCGGTTTGTGATTGACCTCAATCGCCCGCAGGACGATGCGCCGATGTATGTGGGCGCTACCACAGGTTTGTTCCCGGCCACGCTGTTTGATGGCGTGCCATTGTTTCGTGAAGGGCTGGTGCCTACGAAAGAGGAGCGTGCGACGTACCTGGAGCAGATCTGGAAACCCTATCACCAGACCCTGCAACAGGAACTCAAACGCATGAAAGACGAGTTTGGCTATGCGCTGCTGTTTGATGCGCATTCCATTCGTTCGCAAATCCCTCATCTGTTTGACGGCCGTCTGCCGGACTTCAATCTGGGCACCTTCAATGGTGCCAGTTGCGATCCGACGCTGGCCCGCGATCTTGAAGCCATTTGTGCCGAGCATCCAGCCTACAGTCATGTACTGAACGGACGCTTCAAGGGTGGCCATATCACCCGTCATTACGGCAGTCCGGTGGACAACATCCATGCTGTGCAACTGGAACTGGCGCAGTGCACCTATATGGAAGAGTTCGAGCCGTTCAACTATCGCGAAGACCTTGCGGCACCGACCCGGGTGGTACTCAAGCAATTGTTGGCGCGGATTATTGAGTGGGGCCGGGAACGTTAAGTCAAAAGCCCCTCACCCTAGCCCTCTCCCGGAGGGAGAGGGGACAGAGTGCGCGCGGCCTCAAGAACACCGACAATCAGCCCCCCTCGCCCTACAGGAGAGGGTTGGAGGCGCGCCACCGATCCAAACCCCATCCTTTTAGTAAGGGCATGCTCAATACCTCCAATCGGGTTTATGATGCCTGACGGCAATCTCTTTCGACCCCTCCCTGGAGTGCGTAATGCAGACCTTGTTCCCGCAGATCAAACCCTACGCCCGGCATGAACTGGCGGTCGATGGCCCGCATGTGCTCTACGTTGACGAGAGCGGTTCGCCAGACGGCCTGCCGGTGGTGTTTGTCCACGGCGGGCCGGGGTCGGGTTGCGATGCCAACAGCCGCTGCTATTTCGATCCGGGCCTGTATCGCATCATCACCTTTGATCAGCGCGGCTGTGGTCGCTCGACACCGCACGCCAGCCTGGACAGCAACACCACGTGGGATCTTGTCGCCGATATGGAGCGGATTCGCCTGTACCTGGGCATCGACAAGTGGGTGTTGTTCGGCGGTTCGTGGGGCTCGACCCTGTCACTGGCGTACGCGCAAAGCCATCCAGCGCAAGTACATGGCCTGATTTTGCGTGGGATCTTTCTGGCGCGACCGCAGGAAATCGAATGGTTCTATCAGGCAGGGGCCAGCCGGATTTTCCCCGACTACTGGCAGGACTATATCGCGCCGATCCCTGAGGAAGAGCGTGACGACCTGATGAGTGCCTTTCACAAGCGCCTCACGGGCAACGACCAGATTGCCCAGATGCATGTGGCCAAGGCATGGTCGACCTGGGAAGGCCGCGCCGCCACCCTGCGGCCCAACCCGCAGGTGGTCGAGCGCTTCTGCGACCCGCACCGGGCATTGTCCATTGCCCGTATCGAATGCCATTACTTTATGAACAACGCGTTCCTTGAGCCCAATCAACTGCTGCGGGACATGCACAAGATTGCCCACCTGCCGGCCGTGATCGTGCATGGCCGCTACGACATGATCTGCCCGCTGGATAACGCCTGGGAGCTGCACCAGGCCTGGCCGGGCAGTGAGCTGCAAATCATCCGTGAAGCCGGGCACGTCGCTTCCGAGCCCGGCATTACCGACGCCCTGGTGCGCGCCACCGAGCAAATGGCCCGTCGTCTGCTCAACTTGCAGCCTGACGAAGCATGAAGGGGCTGTTGCAGCGCGTCAGTGGCGCGCGGGTAGAGGTAGCGGGGGAGATTGTCGGTTCAATCGATCAGGGCTTGCTGGTGCTGGTTGCCGTCGAGCCCGGGGATACCGAAGCCAGCGCCGCCAAGTTGCTGCATAAGCTGCTCAACTATCGGGTATTCAGCGATGCCGAAGGCAAAATGAACCTGTCACTGGCCGATATCGGCGGCGGCTTGCTGCTGGTTTCGCAATTTACCCTGGCGGCAGACACCAAGAGCGGCCTGCGTCCGAGCTTTTCCACGGCAGCACCACCGGCATTGGCCGAGGCGTTGTTCAATCAGCTGCTTGAAGCGGCAAAACGACTTCACCCCAGCGTCGAATCGGGGCGTTTTGGCGCTGATATGCAGGTGCATTTGATCAATGATGGCCCTGTGACATTTTTGTTACAAACCTAAAACCCTGAAAAACCGTGTTTTCGTCTGAAAACAGGGGGTTTTAGCGAGAAATACTTGCTGACAGTAGATGCGTTGTAACGCGGGCTACTAGATAATCCTGCGCTACACAGAGACTAATCCGACACGTCCGGGGAATCATTTATTCCTTTGACGGTCGGAACAGTGCTCGCCAACCTGGCATTTAGATCGCTGGCCGTTGGTTTCATCATCTGTTTTCGGCGAGGTTTGCTCGTGATTGTTAGTCCATTAAATGCACCAAAAATGTCTGCCAAGCGGTTGCGTAACGCACTGGTGACGGGCTCTGCGCTCTTTTGCTTGTTCGGTGCGGGTCAACTGTGGGCATTCAGTCTGGATGACGTGGCGGCTGAGGCTAAAACCCTCGCCGAGCAGAAGTACCAAGCGCCGCGCAGCAATTTGCCAAAGGAATTCCGCGACATGAAGTTCGCGGACTACCAGAAAATCCAGTTCAACCGTGACAAGGCCCAGTGGGCGGGTGACAAAACCCCGTTCAAACTGTCCTTCTATCACCAGGGCATGCATTTCGACACGCCGGTGAAAATCAACGAAGTGACCGCCACCACGGTTGAAGAGATCAAGTACGACCCGAGCCGTTTCGACTTCGGTGACGTCAAGTTCGATCCTAAAGCCACCGAAAACCTCGGTTGGGCGGGTTTCCGCGTGCTGTATCCGATCAACAAGGCGGACAAACAGGACGAGATCATGACCATGCTCGGCGCGAGTTACTTCCGCGTTGTGGGCAAGGGCCAGATCTATGGTCTGTCGGCCCGTGGTATGGCGATCGACACGGCATTGCCGTCGGGCGAAGAGTTCCCGCGCTTCACCGAATTCTGGATCGAAAAACCCAAGCCTAACGACAAGCATCTGGTGATCTTCGCCCTGCTGGACTCGCCACGGGCTACCGGTGCTTACCGCTTTACCCTGCGCCCGGGCGTGGACACGGTAGTGGACGTCAAGGCGCAAATGTTCCTGCGTGACAAGGTCGGCAAGCTGGGCATCGCTCCGCTGACCAGCATGTACCTGTTTGGCGCCAACCAGCCGTCCAAGGTCCTCAACTACCGTCGCGAACTGCACGATTCGTCGGGCCTGGCCATTCACGCCGGTAACGGCGAGTGGATCTGGCGTCCGCTGAACAACCCGAAACACTTGTCGGTAAGCAACTTCGCCGTTGAAAACCCGCGTGGTTTCGGCTTGCTGCAACGTGGCCGTGATTTCAGCCACTACGAAGACCTGGATGACAACTACCATAAGCGTCCAAGCGCCTGGATCGAACCACAGGGCGACTGGGGCAAAGGCTCGGTTGACCTGGTAGAAATTCCAACCGCTGACGAAACCAACGACAACATTGTTGCTTTCTGGAGTCCGGACACCCTGCCGGAGCCGCTCAAGCCGTTTGATTTCGCTTATCGCCTGCACTGGACCATGGATGAAGCAGCTCTGCACCCGGCCGACAGCGCCTGGGCACAACAGACCCTGCGTTCGACCGGTGACGTCAAGCAATCCAACCTGATCCGCCAACCAGACGGCAGTGTGGCGTATCTGGTGGACTTCGAAGGCCCGTCCCTCAAGGCTCTGCCGGAAAATGCTGCTGTGCGCAGCCAGGTCAGTGTGGGTGACAACGCCGAACTGGTTGAAAACAACGTGCGTTACAACCCTGAAACCAAGGGCTGGCGCTTGACCCTGCGGTTGAAAATCAAAGACCCGAGCAAGGCCACGGAAATGCGTGCAGCGCTGGTCCAGAACGTTGAGCCGGCTGCGGCCGCCAAAGCGGATAAGGCACCTGAGACCAAAGCCGAGAAAGCTGCGGCCAAGGCACAGGAAAAGAAAGACCACGCAGCCAAGGACGCCAAGGCGCCTGAAGCGACCCCAGCCACTCCGGAGCCGGTCAAGACTGAAAAAGTGCTGACCGAGACCTGGAGCTACCAGTTGCCAGCCGATGAGTAATGCTCAGCCCCACCCGGCCTCGCTCAGCGAGTACCTGGCGCATTTACCACTGAGCGATGAGCAGCGCGCGGAACTGGCGAACTGCTCCTCGTTCGCCGAGTTGCATGCGCGCTTGTCGGCGCAGAGCGACGTGGATGCTGCCGAGGCCGCTCAGGCTTCGGTGGGCACGCGTCTGAACCTGACTTCGGCGGCTGAACTTGAGGAAGCAGAAATGCTCGCCCTCGACGCCAGCGGCCGGGTCATGCTCAAGGCTACGCCGCCGATTCGCCGTACCAAGGTAGTGCCAGAGCCATGGCGCACCAATATCCTGGTGCGTGGCTGGCGGCGCCTGACCGGGCGCAGCAACCCGCCCAAGCCGGAAATCGACGAACGCGTCCTGCCCAAGGCCCGCTGGCGTACGGTGGGTTCGATCCGCCGCTACATCCTGCTGGTGTTGATGCTCGGCCAGACCATCGTTGCGGGCTGGTACATGAAAGGCATCATGCCGTACCAGGGCTGGTCGTTCGTTGACCTTGAAGAAGTATTGCACCAGCCGTTGATGCAAACGGCCCAGCAAGTGCTGCCCTATGCCCTGCAAACCAGCATCCTGATCCTGTTCGGGATTCTGTTCTGTTGGGTGTCGGCGGGTTTCTGGACCGCCCTGATGGGCTTTCTGGAACTGCTGACCGGGCACGACAAATACCGTATTTCCGGCGCCAGCGCCGGTAATGAACCGATCCCGGAACAAGCGCGTACCGCGCTGGTGATGCCGATCTGCAACGAAGACGTCACCCGTGTATTCGCGGGTTTGCGCGCGACTTACGAGTCGGTGGCCGCCACCGGCGACCTGGACCGCTTCGACTTCTTCGTCCTCAGTGACAGCAACGACCCCGATATCTGCGTTGCCGAGCAACAGGCCTGGCTGGATGTATGCCGCGAAACCGAAGGCTTCGGGCGGATCTTCTACCGCCGTCGCCGTCGCCGTGTAAAACGTAAAAGCGGCAACCTCGACGACTTCTGCCGTCGCTGGGGCGGTGATTACAAGTACATGGTGGTGCTCGACGCAGACAGCGTGATGAGCGGTGAGTGCCTGACCAGCCTGGTACGCCTGATGGAAGCTACGCCGGACGCCGGTATCATCCAGACCGCGCCACGAGCCTCGGGCATGGACACGCTGTATGCGCGCATGCAGCAGTTCGCCACCCGTGTGTACGGCCCGCTGTTTACCGCCGGCTTGCACTTCTGGCAGTTGGGTGAATCCCACTACTGGGGTCACAACGCAATTATCCGCATGAAGCCGTTTATCGAGCACTGCGCCCTGGCGCCGCTGCCGGGCAAAGGCGCTTTTGCGGGCGCGATCCTGTCCCACGACTTCGTGGAAGCCGCGTTGATGCGCCGTGCCGGTTGGGGTGTGTGGATTGCCTACGACTTGCCGGGCAGCTATGAAGAATTGCCGCCTAACCTGCTGGATGAACTCAAGCGTGACCGTCGCTGGTGCCACGGTAACCTGATGAACTTCCGCCTGTTTCTGGTCAAGGGTATGCACCCGGTGCACCGTGCGGTGTTTCTGACCGGGGTGATGTCGTACCTGTCGGCACCGTTGTGGTTCTTCTTCCTGCTGTTGTCGACGGCCCTGCTGGCGGTCAACACGCTGATGGAGCCACAGTACTTCCTGGAACCACGGCAGTTGTACCCGTTGTGGCCACAGTGGCACCCGGAAAAAGCCGTGGCGCTGTTTTCCACCACCATCGTCTTGTTGTTCCTGCCCAAGCTGCTGAGCATCATTCTGATCTGGGCCAAGGGTGCCAAAGAGTTCGGTGGCAAGTTCAAAGTAACGCTGTCGATGCTGCTTGAGATGCTCTTCTCGGTGCTGCTGGCACCGGTGCGCATGATCTTCCACACCCGCTTTGTCCTGGCCGCGTTTCTGGGCTGGGCGGCGACCTGGAACTCGCCACAGCGTGACGACGACTCCACGCCGTGGAGCGAAGCCGTACGCCGTCATGGCCCGCAAACCCTGCTGGGTGCGGCATGGGCTGCATTGGTGCTGTGGTTGAACCCGAGCTTTTTGTGGTGGCTGGTACCGATTGTCGGTTCACTGATGTTGTCGATCCCGGTTTCCGTGATCTCCAGCCGGGTGAAACTGGGCCTCAAGACCCGTGACGAAAGCCTGTTCCTGATTCCTGAGGAATATGCGCCGCCCCGTGAGTTGTCGGCTACCGCCGAATACACCCATGAAAATCGCTACCATGCGCTGCATGACGGTTTTGTCCGGGCCGTGGTTGATCCGCAGCAGAACGCATTGGCCTGTGCTTTGGCGACCTCGCGTCACCGGGAAGCCGAGCCGATTGAGTGGTTGCGTACCGAGCGTGTGCGTCATGCACTCAAAGTCGGTCCAGAGGGGGTTACCAACAACGAGCGCATGCAGTTGTTGAGCGACCCGGTTGCCCTTGCACGCCTGCATGCGCTGGTGTGGAGCGAGGGGCACGAAGGCTGGCTGAACGCCTGGCGTGAGTCGGTTGCTGCCGACCCTCACGCACCGCTGTTGCCGTTGCAGCCTGCTGCTTGATCCTTCGTGAGCAACCCGTTTCCGCTTTAAGTGGGAGCGGGCTTGCTCGCGATTGCATCACCTCGTAATACCTGTTGCACCGCGTCGCTTGTATCGCGAGCAAGCCCGCTCCCACAGTGACTGTATCCCCCGGCCATTGGCCTTTTCTGTTTCAAAACTCGTCTCACAACCCTCAGTGAGTTAGCATCCGTTTTCGAATGGGTGAGTGCCCGGCTTTATTGGCTTTTTGCTTCAAGCCAGCCGCTGGCCAACACCTTAATTGAGTAGGTGAGGGGGAGTTGATGATGAAGAAGTTTGTCTCGAAACTGCTGTGCGGTGTCACTGCACTGCTGGCGATCAGCGCAGCCCATGCAGGCGCAATTGATGATGCGGTCAAGCGTGGCACCTTAAAGGTGGGCATGGACCCTACCTACATGCCCTTTGAAATGACCAACAAGCGTGGCCAGATCATTGGCTTCGAAGTTGACCTGCTCAAAGCGATGGCCAAGTCCATGGGTGTCAAGCTGGAGCTGGTGTCTACCGGTTACGACGGCATCATCCCGGCCCTGATGACCAACAAGTTCGACATGATCGGCAGCGGCATGACCCTGACCCAGGAACGCAACTTGCGCCTGAACTTCAGCGAACCCTTCATTGTTGTGGGCCAAACCCTGCTGGTACGCAAGGAACTGGCTGACAAGATCAAGTCCTACAAAGACCTCAACGACCCGCAATACCGCCTGACCTCGAAAATCGGCACCACCGGCGAAATGATCGCCCGCAAGCTGATGTCCAAAGCCCAGTACCACGGCTACGACAACGAGCCTGAAGGTGTGCTGGACGTGGTTAACGGTAAGGCTGATGCCTTTGTATACGACGCGCCTTACAACGTTGTAGCCGTCAACAAGTTCGGTAACGGCAAACTGGTGTTCCTTGACCAGCCATTCACCTACGAGCCACTGGCCTTCGGTCTGAAGAAGGGTGACTACGACAGCATCAACTTCATCAACAACTTCCTGCACCAGATCCACGAAGACGGCACTTACGATCGCATCCATGACAAGTGGTTCAAAGACACCGCCTGGCTCAAGGACATGGAATAAGGCTGATTGAATCATCGCGGGCTTGCCCGCGATGACGGCCTCCCTAGCGATACAAGACGTGGAACCTGAAAGTGATCAAACAAAAAAAAGCCCAGTGGCCCTGGCACGTATTGACCGTGCTGGTGCTCATCGGCCTGGCGGGGGCTTTGTATTACGCCACCTCGCTGATGTCTTACGAATGGCGCTGGAACCGCGTCCCCCAGTATTTCGCTTATCAGGCCGAAGAAGCCCAGCGGGCTGCTGAGCACTCGACCATCATCGAACTGGTACGCAAGGGCGACACTGCCGAAGTGCTGCTGCGCGGTGATGATGGCAATGAACAACGGGTGAGCGTTGCCGGCAATAGCCTGCAACTGGCCGAAGGTGACGAAGTCGACGAAGGCGATGTGATCGGCGTCAACCGCCACTGGGCTGCGGGGCCGCTGCTGTGGGGCCTGTGGACGACCGTCTGGCTGTCGCTGGTGTCTGGCGTACTGGGCTTGATTATCGGGCTGGTTACGGGCCTGTGCCGGCTGTCGAACAACCCGACCCTGCGCGACCTCTCGACGCTGTACGTCGAACTGGTCCGTGGCACGCCGTTGCTGGTGCAGATTTTTATCTTCTACTTCTTTATCGGCACCGTACTCAACCTGTCCCGCGAATTTGCCGGTATTGCCGCGCTGTCGCTGTTCACCGGTGCGTATGTGGCTGAAATCATCCGCTCGGGCGTGCAGTCCATTGCTCGCGGGCAAAACGAAGCGGCCCGCTCGCTGGGCCTCAACGGCAGCCAGTCGATGCGCTATGTGGTGTTGCCGCAGGCGTTCAAGCGGGTGCTGCCGCCATTGGCCGGGCAATTTATCAGCCTGGTCAAGGACACTTCGCTGGTGTCGGTGATTGCCATTACCGAACTGCTCAAAAGCGGTCGGGAAGTCATCACTACCTCGTTTTCGCCGTTCGAAATCCTGTTCTGCGTAGCGGGCCTGTACCTGTTGATCAACCTGCCGCTGTCGCATTTCGCCAGCCGGCTTGAGCGGAGGCTCGCGCAAAGTGATTGAAGTTCGCGAACTGGTAAAAGTCTTCGACACCCGCGGCCATATCGTGCGCGCCGTGGACAACGTCAGCACCACCGTCGCCCAGGGCGAAGTGCTGGTGGTGATTGGCCCGTCGGGTTCCGGCAAGTCGACTTTCCTGCGCTGCCTCAACGGCCTGGAAGACTTCGACTCGGGCTCCGTCAGCATCGACGGCCTGGATCTGGCCAACCCCAAGACCGACGTGAACGCCTACCGGCGTGAAGTCGGCATGGTGTTCCAGCATTTCAACCTGTTTCCGCATATGACCGTGCTGGAAAACCTGTGCCTGGCGCAGAAGGTTGTGCGCAAGCGCGGCAAGACCGAGCGCGAAGCCAAGGCCCGGGCATTGCTGGACAAGGTCGGGATCGGGCAAAAAGCCAATGAGTACCCGTCACGTCTCTCGGGTGGCCAGCAACAGCGTGTGGCAATTGCCCGTGCGCTGGCGATGGAACCCAAGGTGATGTTGTTTGACGAGCCGACTTCGGCGCTCGACCCGGAGATGGTCGGCGAAGTGCTGGACGTGATGAAGACCCTGGCCCGCGAAGGCATGACCATGGTCTGCGTGACCCACGAAATGGGCTTTGCCCGTGAAGTGGCGAACCGCGTGTTGTTCTTCGACCACGGCAAGTTACTGGAAGATTCCGCCCCGGAAGATTTCTTCACCTCGCCCAAAGACCTGCGCGCCCAGGCGTTTTTGCGTCAGGTGCTTTAAGAGCACGGCCTGCCTGCTTTTGTGGGAGCGGGCTTGCCCGCTCCCACAGGGGCAGAGGTTTCTAAACCTTGAACCGCCCCACCAATGTCTGTAAATGCGTACCCAGGCGCGCCAGTTCAACGCTGGATGCTGCTGTCTCTTCGCTGGCGGCGGCGGTTTGCTCAGACACATCACGCACATTCAATACACTGCGGTTGATTTCCTCCGCCACCGCGCTCTGCTGCTCGGCGGCTGCGGCAATCTGCTGGTTCATGCCCTGAATCGTAGACACCGTGCGGGTAATATTGCCCAGTGATTCGCCTGCTCGACGGGTCAGCTCAACGCTGTTGTCAGTCAGGGCGCGGCTGCTGTCCATGCTGCTGGAAACCTGCTGGGTGCCGCTTTGCAGCCCGGCAATCAGCTCTTCGATCTCCTCCGTGGATTTTTGCGTGCGCTGCGCCAGGCTGCGTACCTCATCGGCCACCACGGCAAAGCCGCGACCGGCTTCACCCGCCCGTGCCGCTTCAATCGCCGCGTTGAGCGCCAGCAGGTTGGTTTGCTGGGCCACGGACTTGATCACGTCAAGCACACTGCCGATCTTGTCGCTTTCGCGCTTGAGATGGCCCATGGCGTCGGTGGAGTGGCCGACTTCGATGGCCAGCTTCTCGATCTGGGCCAGGGCCTGCGCGACCACTGTGTCGCCCTCACGCGCCTGCTGGTCGGCCGCGAGCGCAGCCTCGGAAGCTTCTTCGGCATTACGCGCCACTTCCTGCACGGTTGCCGCCATTTCGTGCATGGCGGTAGCGACCTGATCGGTCTCGACCTTCTGGTTGTTGACCCCGGCGCTGGTTTGCTCGGTGACCGCCGAGAGTTCTTCGGCGGCACTGGCGATTTGCGTTATGCCGTCGCTGATACCGCCAATCAACTCCCGCAGGCCGGCAGTCATGCGCTGTATGGCTTGCTGTAGCTGGCCCAGCTCGTCGCGGCGGTCGGTCGGGTGGTCGTGGGTCAGGTCGCCTGCTGCAATGCGCTCAACGGTTTTGAGGGTGCGTTGCAGCGGTATGACTATCTGGCGGGTAATAACCCAGGCAGCAATGATGCCCAGTACCAGTGCCAGCAGTGTGCAGCCGATCAGCAGGTTGGTAGCCTGGCGGCTTTCGTTGTTGCGTTTGGTGGCCTGCAGGGTCGAGAGCTTCTGGCTTTGCTCGATCAGGACATTGCCCTGCTGGTGCATGCGTTCAACGGCTTGATCACTGGCCTGCGTACCCTGGATCAGGTCGGCGAAGGCACGTTTGTACTCCGCCACGGCGTTGAGCTGCTGCTCAACCAGGGCCAGGTCGTCGGGAGAGGTCAGCTGTTTGCGCGACAACGCCAGTGCGTTGTCCAGTTCGCTCAGTTGGTTGGTAACGCCGGCAAGTGCGCTTTCCCCGGGCTGGCGTTCATATTCGAGGCGGGCAATACGCAGGTCTTTGGTCAGGCTGATGATTTTCGAAATGTTGGCCAGCTTGTCGCCCCGGTCGATCACCGAGACCAGGCCGTTCCAGCCCGTGCCGGCAATCAGCAGGGTCAGCACCAGCACCAGGCCGAAGCCCAGGCAGAGTTTGCGGTTGACGCTGATATTGCCCAGCAGTTGGGCCAGCTGACGGTACATGGTGATACTCCTTGGAGGGGTATCAGGTCATCGGCGTCGTGGCCCGGAACTGAAGGACAGTTGCCGTTAGTGTGACGAAAGTCGCACCGCTCCTGGTCAGACCTTGAAACGGGCCACCAGGGTTTGCAGCTGTGTGCCTAGCCGTGCGAGTTCAATGCTGGAGGCGGCGGTCTGCTTGCTGGCGGTGGCAGTTTGCTCTGACACGTCGCGCACATTCACCACACTGCGGTTGATCTCTTCGGCCACCGCGCTTTGTTGCTCGGCCGCGGCCGCAATCTGCTGATTCATACCTTGAATGGTCGATACCGTACGGGTAATGGTGCTCAAAGAGTCACCCGCCCGCCGGGTCAACTCGACACTGCTGTCCGTCAGCAACCGGCTGCTGTCCATGCTGCTGGATACTTGTTGCGTACCGGTTTGCAGGCCCGTGATCAGCACTTCAATCTCTTCCGTGGACTTCTGCGTGCGCTGCGCCAGGCTGCGTACCTCGTCGGCCACCACGGCAAAACCACGGCCTGCCTCTCCGGCACGGGCGGCTTCAATTGCGGCGTTGAGGGCCAGCAAGTTGGTTTGTTGCGAAACAGCCTTGATGACATCCAGTACGCTACCGATCTTGTCACTTTCGTGCTTCAGATGTGCCATTGCATCAGTGGATAGCTGCACTTCCGCCACCAGGCGGCCAATCTGCTCAATGGCCTGGGCCACCACGGTGTCACCCTCCTGAGCTTGCAGGTCGGCGGTGATCGCGGCTTTGGACGCTTCCTGGGCATTGCGCGCGACTTCATGCACGGTGGCGGCCATTTCATTCATGGCAGTGGCGACCTGATCGGTTTCGATGCGCTGGCTGTTGACCCCTGCGCTGGTTTGCCCGGTAACGGCAGACAGCTGCTCCGCTGCGCTGGCAATTTGGCTAACGCCTTCGCCGATCCCGCAGATCAGTTCGTGCAAGCCCCCGCGCATGACTTCAATGGCCTGTTGCAGCTGGCCGGGTTCGTCACGGCGGGTTGTCGGGCGGCTCTGGCTGAGGTCACCGGCTGCCACGGCCCGGACAATATTGAGCGTGTCGCGCAAGGGCGTAACGATCTGCCAGGTGATGATCCAGGCCGCGATAATGCCCAGCACCAGTGCCAATGATGCGCAGACCAGCAGCGCGGTTTTGGCGTGTCGGGTATCGATATCCCGTTGGTCAAGTTGTGACAGGGACAGTTTGTTGCTCAGGTCGACCAGTGCATCGCCCAGTACTTGCAGTTGTGATAATTGCTTGTCGCTATTCACTTGGGAGTCGCGAAAGTCGATAAAGGCAGCGCGGTAGTTCTTCAGCGAAGCGATGGCCTGCTCGAATTGAGGGGCATAGGTAGCGGGCAGTCGCTTACTGAGGCTGGCCAGTTCTGCCAGCGCTTGATCGATGGCTTCCACGGCAGGCACCGCGGCATCGATGTCGCCGGTGTGGGTGTAGCCGCGCACCTCGAAGCGGGCCTGCAACAGCGACCGGTTGACCTGGTTGACGCTGTTGAACTCGGCCAGGTTTTCACTCTGGAGCACGTCCTTTTCGATCCCGGCAATCTGGCTGAGGGCGGCGACGGATGTTGCACCGAGCTTGGCCCTGCTGACTTCGCGTGCCCGGGTCGCCTCATCGATAGTGGCGAAGATGCTCTTGTACTGCTCGACGGCCCTGATTTCGTCCTTGCTCATGCTCAGGTCATTGGCCTGGACCATCAGCTTGTTGGCGGCGACCAGCTGGTTACCGATCTTGTTGAGCAGGTCATTGACCTCGCCCGGGCCGTTTTCACCGTTGTTCTTGTCGTAGGTGACGCGGGCAATGCGCAAATCCTTGATCAGGGCGATGACCTGGGAAATATTGGCCAGCTTGTCGCCCCGCTCAATCACGCTGGTCAGCCCCTTCCAGCCGGTGATGGTGATGAGCAGGGTCAGCAGCAATACAAGGCCGAAGCCCAGGCCAAGCTTACGATTGACACTGATATTGCCTAGTGTGGCAGTCAACCAATGGTTCATGGACGAGTTCCTTTTTTTGATCGATTGGCATCGATAACAGCCGTCCATGGCTTCTTGAGTGATATTGAAGTGCTACTGCATCGGCTCGAGCGAGCAAATCTTAAGGAGGAAAAGAGGCTACACAAATGTCAGGGGCTGCTGCGGGCCTGGAATGCGCCCGCAGCGCCCTGCAGAGCGGTCTAGAACAGGCGGGCGAGCAGCGCCGTGACGGCGGTTTCGACCCGCAGGATGCGTGCGCCCAGTTGCACTGGCTGCAAGCCCGCCTTGGCCAGCAAGTCGATCTCGTAGGGGATCCAGCCACCCTCAGGGCCGATGGCCAGGGTTACGGCCTCATCCAGCCCGCGCGGGCAGGCCGGGTAATCCCCCGGGTGGCCCACCAGGCCCAGTGTGCCTTCCACCAGCGCCGGCAGGCGGTCTTCGACAAACGGCTTGAAGCGTTTTTCGATGATGACCTCGGGCAACACGCTGTCACGGGACTGCTCCAGCCCCAGGATCAACTGTTCGCGGATGGCTTCGGGCTCCAGAAACGGTGTCTGCCAGAAGCTTTTTTCAACCCGGTAGCTGTTGACCAGAATGATCTTGGGCACACCCATCGAGGCTACGGTTTGCAGCACCCGGCGCAGCATTTTCGGTCGCGGCAGCGCCAGCAGCAGGGTCAGTGGCAGTTTGGCGGGTGGCGGCAGGTCCAGGCTGTGGATAACCAGCTCAGCCTCTTTGGCCTCCAGACGCACCAGTTCGGCGCTGCCCATCAGCCCGCCAATGCGCCCCACGCGCAGGCTGTCGCCCACTGCAGCACGGTGAACTTCCTGCATATGCGTCAGGCGCCGGTCACGCAGGATCACGCGATCGGCGGCAATGAAATCAGCCTCTTCGAGGAGCAGCAGGTTCACGCTTGTGGTGCTGGCGGTTGGGCGTCGTTATCGGCCGGTTGCTCGTCTGCGTCATCGCCACGCTTGTTTTTGCTGACCAGGCTGCCAAACAGGATGCCGATTTCAAACAGCATCCACATCGGGATCGCCAGCAAGGTTTGCGAGAAAATGTCGGGCGGGGTCAGGATCATGCCGACCACGAAGCAGCCGATAATCACGTAGGGGCGGATCTTGCGCAGGTATTGCACATCGACGATGCCTATCCACACCAGCAGCACTACGGCTACGGGGATTTCAAAGGCCACGCCAAAAGCAAAGAACAGGGTCATGACGAAATCAAGGTAGCTGCTGATATCGGTCATCATCGCAACCCCTTCCGGGGTGGCAGCGGCGAAGAACTTGAACACCAGCGGGAATACCAGGAAGTAGGCAAAGGCCATGCCGGCGTAAAACAGGAAAATGCTCGACACCAGCAGGGGCACGGCGATGCGTTTTTCATGCTTGTACAGGCCCGGTGCAATAAACCCCCAGATCTGATGCAGGATCACCGGAATGGCGATAAACAGCGAGACCATCATGGTCAGCTTGAGCGGGGTCAGGAACGGCGAGGCCACGTCGGTGGCGATCATCGTTGCACCCACCGGCAGGTATTCACGCAGCGGCGTGGAGACCAGGGTGTAGATCTGCTGGGTAAAGGCAAACAGCCCGGCAAAAATGATGAAAATCGCCGCGATGCAGCGCAACAGGCGGGTACGCAACTCGGTCAGGTGCGAAACCAGCGGCATTGGCTGGTCGTGTTCAGGCTTATCGCTCATGCGCTTAAGGGGCTCGCGGTGGCAGGGTGGGGTCGTGTGGCGCTGCCGGTTGCGGCGCAGGGGCGGACGCGGTTTTGCTCAGGGTCACGGGCGCAGCGCTCGCAGACTCTGGGTGTGCGACGGGAGCGGTACTGACAGGTGGCTCGGTGGGCGTTAACGGCTTCACAGCGTCCTGCAGCGGAGCCAGAATTTTCTTGGCTTCCTCTTCCATCGACAGGATATGTTCGTTGTGCAGCTGCCGACGTATTTCGTCCGCGCCGATTTCCCGTTCAACTTCCTGTTTGATCGCATTAAAGCTGCGTTTCAGGCGCCCGATCCACAGGCCCGCCGTGCGTGCAGCACCCGGCAAGCGCTCGGGGCCGAGCACCAGCAGGGCCACCAGGCCGACGAGCAGCAGTTCACTGAAGCTGATACCGAACATTAGTTTTGGCTCACACGTCTTTGCGGGTCGGCTCTTCGACTTTTTGCGCCTGCACGTCGATGGTGTGCGGCTCGTTCAGGGTCGAAGTGGTGTGCGGCTGCGGCGCGGCGGTTGGCTGCGCAGGTGGAACCACGGGCTCGGCAGGCTTTTCGTCGTCGTTCATGGCCTTGCGAAAGCCCTTGATCGATTCGCCGACATCCGTACCCAGGTTTTTCAGTTTTTTGGTGCCGAAGACAAGGACTACGACTACCAGAATGACGATCCAGTGTTTCCAGTCAAAAATGCCCATGATCTGTTCCTTTGCAAATAAGGGTTAGGTGGACGGCCGCGAGGCTTTTTCCACATGGCCGGAGGTGCCGATACGACGTTCCAGTTCATCCAGTACGGCCTGAGGATGCTGCCCCAGCTGGGCCAGCATGATCATGCTATGGAACCACAGATCGGCTGTTTCGTAGATGACATCGCTGCAATCACCGCTGATGGCAGCGTCCTTGGCGGCGATGATGGTCTCGATCGACTCTTCGCCGACCTTTTCCAGAATCTTGTTCAGGCCCTTGTGGTACAGACTGGCCACATAGGAGCTGTCCGGGGTTGCGCCTTTGCGGGCTTCGAGCACTTGGGCTACGCGGCTCAGAGTGTCAGTCATGGGAGTGCCCTGCTTGGTAAATGGCGTTCGGATCTTTAAGTACCGGGTCGACGATCTTCCACTCGGCGTTTTCGTACACGCGGTAGAAGCAGCTCTGACGGCCGGTATGGCAGGCGATATCACCGATTTGTTCGACCATCAGGATGATCACGTCGGCGTCGCAGTCCAGGCGCATTTCATGCAGCTTTTGCACATGGCCGGACTCTTCGCCCTTGCGCCACAGCTTGCCACGGGAACGTGACCAGTAGATGGCACGGTTCTCGGTTGCCGTCAGGCTCAGTGCCTCGCGGTTCATCCAGGCCATCATCAGTACGCGCCCGGTTTTGTGGTCCTGGGCAATCGCCGGCACCAGGCCGTCGTTGTCCCATTTGATCTCGTCCAGCCAGTCTTTCATGTTCGACTCCGACAACCTGCCTCAGCCCTGTGGCTGAGGCCTGGTGAATTAACAGTTTGCCAGCCTCGACCGGGGCTGGCTATCGGCGCACGATCAGATACAAGCCCACGGCCAGCATTATGCCGGCAGGCCAATAGCCTGCAGTGTGTAGCGGGCCAATACTGGCCAGTAATGCGCCAGCGGCCAGATGCCCGGCACCGATCAGGCGCAGGAACCAGCTGTCACGGGGTTCGCGCACGACCAATTGTTTGTTATGGGCATGGGGCTGCGACATGCGTTCGAGCAAGTCGCGGGTCATGCCGGCCAGATGCGGGATCTGCTCGACCTGGCTGTGCAGGTTGCGCAGCAGGGTCTTGGGGCTGACGCGCTCACGCATCCAGCGCTCAAGGAACGGCTGGGCGGTACTCCACAAATCCAGGTCGGGGTACAGCTGGCGGCCCAGGCCTTCGATATTGAGCAGGGTTTTTTGCAGCAGCACCAACTGTGGCTGGACTTCCATATTGAAGCGTCGCGCAGTTTGGAACAGGCGCATAAGCACCTGGCCAAAGGAAATCTCCTTCAGCGGCTTTTCGAAGATCGGCTCACAGACGGTGCGGATCGCCGCTTCAAACTCGTTGAGCTTGGTGTGCGCCGGTACCCAGCCTGAATCGATGTGCAACTGCGCCACGCGCCGGTAATCGCGCTTGAAAAAGGCGAACAGGTTGCGCGCCAGATAGTCCTGGTCCTCGGGGGTCAGGCTGCCGACAATGCCGCAGTCGATGGCGATGTATTGCGGGGCCCACGGGTTCACGGTGCTGACAAAAATGTTGCCGGGGTGCATGTCGGCGTGAAAGAAGCTGTCGCGGAACACCTGGGTGAAGAAAATCTCCACGCCACGCTCGGCCAGCATTTTCATGTCGGTGCGCTGATCGGCCAGGGCCGCAAGGTCGGTGACCTGGATCCCGTAGATGCGCTCCATCACCAACACTTTCGGGCGGCACCAGTCCCAGTAGACTTGCGGCACATACATCAGCGGCGAGCCTTCGAAGTTGCGCTTGAGCTGGCTGGCATTGGCTGCTTCACGCAACAGATCGAGTTCGTCGTAAATGGTTTTTTCGTAGTCACTGACCACATCCACCGGATGCAGCAGGCGGGCGTCTGCGCTCAAACGCTCGGCAGTGCGGGCGAGGATAAACAGCCAGGCCAGGTCGGAGCCGATGATCGGCTTGAGGCCCGGGCGTACAACCTTGACCACCACTTCTTCGCCGGTCTTGAGTTTGGCCGAGTGAACCTGGGCCACCGAGGCCGAGGCCAGTGGTTCGATATCAAAACGGCTGAACACTTCACTGATCCGGGCACCGAGCTGTTCTTCGATCAGCTTGACTGCCAACTGCGGGTCAAACGGCGGTACGCGGTCTTGCAGCAGCATCAGCTCATCGGCGATATCGGCGGGCAGCAGGTCGCGGCGGGTCGAAAGGATCTGGCCGAACTTGATGAAAATCGGCCCCAGATCCTGTAACGCCAGGCGCAGGGCGGCACCGCGGCTCAGCTCCAGTTTTTTGCGCGGGAACCAGCGCCACGGCAGTGCATAGCGCAGGGACAACATCCACCACGGCAAGGGCAGGGCGAACAGCAGGTCATCGAGCCGGTAGCGAATGACGACGCGCTGGATGCGGAACAAACGGCGTATGGCAAGCAGCTTCATGCGTTATCGCTGGAATTGAGGGATCGGCAAAGGCGCTCGAAGCGCGCCTCAAGGCGATCCAGGTCGAGTTTGAGTTGGTCCAGCTCGTCAAAGCGCGCTTGCGCCTCACGTTCTCCGACCAAAGTGCGGGCTTCTTCGCTCAGGTATTCGGCCAGGTTCTGGTTGATGCTGGCGAAACCTTGTTGATACCAGTTGGCGCGGCTGCGTACATGGCCACCGATCAATGCCGTTGCCACAGGCCCGATCCAGTTCGAAAGTTCATACTCCCAATCCAGTTCCAGGTCTTGCAGCACCGCCGCCAATTCCATCAACACAGCGCTGTCGCCTTCGAGTTCGACTTCAGGGCTGTGCAGGATGGCGCTCTTGTCCTTGCTCAGAGCAAGGCGCAACAGGCTGGAGGCAGGCGCGCGCAGGGTGCAGTCAGGCTCGGCTGCCCATTGGCTCGCCAGCATCAGGCCTTCTTCGCTGGGCAGAATAAACAGGTGCAGCGAGGGGCTGGCGCAATCGACGGCAATCAACTTGCCGGTCAAGGGGCGCAAACGCGCCAGGGCCGTGCTGTCCAGCCGCAATACGCGGTTGACGCCGTGTTCGACGCTGGCGAGAAGGCCGCGCAGCAACATCAGGGCTTGATGCCGCGATGCAGGGCGACGATACCTGAGGTCATGTTGTGATAGGTCACGCGGTCAAAACCGGCCTCGACCATCATCGACTTCAGGGTTTCCTGGTCCGGGTGCATGCGGATCGATTCTGCCAGGTAGCGATAGCTTTCCGGGTCGTTGAGGATCAGCTTGCCCACCATCGGCATGAAAGCGAACGAGTAGGTGTCGTAGACCTTGGACATCAGCGCGTTGGTCGGCTTGGAGAACTCCAGTACCAACAGGCGGCCGCCCGGCTTCAGCACGCGCAGCATGGAGCGCAGGGCGTCTTCCTTGTGGGTCACGTTGCGCAGGCCGAAAGCGATGGTCACGCAATCGAAATAGTTGTCCGGGAACGGCAGCTTTTCAGCGTCGGCCTGAACGAACTCGATATTGCCGGCTACGCCCTTGTCCAGCAGGCGGTCACGGCCGACTTTGAGCATGGACGCGTTGATATCAGCCAGCACGACCTGGCCGGTAGGGCCAACCAGATGGGAGAACTTGCGGGCCAGGTCGCCGGTACCGCCAGCGATGTCCAGCACCTTGTTGCCCGGGCGTACACCGGACAGCTCGATGGTAAAACGCTTCCACAGACGGTGCATGCCGCCTGACAGAACGTCGTTCATCAGGTCATATTTGCCGGCTACAGAGTGGAAAACCTCGGCGACTTTCTCGGCCTTCTGGCTTTCCGGTACGTTTTTGAAGCCGAAGTGAGTGGTGGGTTCGGCATCGCTGCCTTTGCGCTGATCAGTCATATCGCTGTCACCAAAAGAGAATGCTGGCCATTCTAATCCCGGTGGCCGGCTTTGTCTTGGCGAGGGTGAATGTATAGTGGCGGCTTTATTTATCAGGAGCCACGCCATGGCGCGTATCAGCGTTGAACGTACCCACAGTCTGGGCCTTGAGGCCGCACGTGAGAAAGCCCGTCCTTTGGTCGAGAAACTGGCCAGCCAGTATGGCCTGACCCCTACCTGGGCGGGCGACACGGTAAAACTGAAGCGCTCGGGAGTGAATGGCACCCTGCTAATCAGCGACAACAACGTCAAGGTCGATGTGGAACTGGGCCTGTTGATGTCGGCGATGAGCGGCATGATCCAGTCGGAAATCGAACGCTCGCTGGATAAGGCGCTGGCGTAGTCGTGTTGCCGGTCTAATAGCGGCCGCGCCCTTGATACAAGGCGGTTTAACGTCTAAACCTGATGCAGGTGAGCACCTTTGTTCATCTTGATGATTCGACGATCCTGCTCACCGGCGTCGCGACATGACATTAAGGGGAACACGATGGCTGCGAAAAAACCGACTGCTAAAGACAGCAACACCTGGGTAGGCAAGGTGGAAGAGTACTCACGAAAAATCTGGCTCGCAGGTTTGGGTGTGTACTCGAAAATTGATACCGATGGCAGCAAGCTCTTCGACACCCTGGTCAAGGATGGCGAAAAGGCCGAAAAACTGGCCAAGGATGCCGGGCACAAAGTGGCCGAGGGCGTTAAATCGTCGACATCGTCCGCGCGCTCGCGGGTTGAAGATGTCAAGGATCTGGCCCTGGAAAAGTGGGGCGAGTTCGAAGAGGCTTTCGACAAGCGCCTTAATAGCGCCATTACCCGCTTGGGTGTCCCCAGCCGTGATGAGGTCAAGGCGCTGCATGCCAAGGTCGAGACCCTGACCAAGCATATCGAGAAGCTGACTGCGGCGGCTGCCAAAGTTGCGGCCAGCAAGGCGCCGGTTGCGAGCAAGGCGGCACCGGCCAAGGCTGCGGCAAAACCTGCGGTTGCCAAAGCGGCTGCCAAGCCTGCGGCCAAACCTGCAGCCAAGCCCGCTGCTGTTAAAGCTCCTGCGGCCGCGAGCAAGCCAGCAGCCGCCAAACCGGCCGCCAAAAAACCTGCGGCCAAGAAACCAGTAGCGCCTAAAGCGCCAGCGGTTGATGCCAAGGGAACGACTTCCACTTTGTAGCCGCTGACGAGCCGCGCGAGGCTGCGCCCGGCGGCGAAGCCGTCGTAAATCCGGTAAACGCAGTGCATCTGAATAACCGGAGTGGATGGTTCTACGACGGCTTCGCCGCCGGGCGCAGCCTCGCTGCGCGCGCCTCAGCGGCTACAAAAAAGCTGCAGCCGGCTCAGAGCATCAATTTGACCACCGACACCGAAGGGTCGCGGGACTTGCCGGCTTTTTTCAGTTCCTGCAAGTAATCCGCCCACAGCTCTTGCTGGCGCACGCCAAGCTGGTAGAGGTAGTCCCAGGTAAACAGCCCGCTGTCGTGACCGTCATCGAAGGTCAGTTTCAACGCGTACTGGCCTGCGGGTTCGATCTTGCTCAAGCCGACATTGATCTTGCCAAATTGCAGAATCGGATTGCCGTGGCCCTGGACCTCGGCAGACGGCGAGTGCACGCGCAGAAACTCGGCCGGCAGGTGGTGCTCTTCGCCGGACGGGTATTTGAGGGTGAGGGTCTTAGAAGCTTTGTGCAGGTTGATGGCACTGGGGATCATGGTCATAACCTTAGGTCATTGCACAAGCGCTGTAGCCGCTGAGAGCGGCTACAGGTGCAAAGGGCTTACAAGATGTAGCGCGAGAGGTCTTCGTTCTCGGCCAGTTCGCCCAGGTGGCTGTTGACGTATTCGGCGTCGATGCGGATAGGCTCCTCATTCTGCGCACTGGCGATATCACCGGCGCTGAAGGACACCTCTTCGAGCAAACGTTCAAGCAGCGTGTGCAGACGGCGGGCACCGATATTCTCGGTTTTCTCGTTCACCTGCCAGGCAATTTCGGCCAGGCGCTTGATGCCTTCAGGCATGAACTCGATGTTCAGGCCTTCGGTTTTCAGCAGCTCGCGGTATTGCTCGGTCAACGAAGCGTGCGGCTCGCTGAGGATGCGTTCGAAATCCTGTGGCGACAGCGCCTTGAGTTCAACGCGGATCGGCAGACGGCCTTGCAGCTCGGGCACCAGGTCGCTTGGCTTGCTCAGGTGGAACGCGCCGGAGGCGATAAACAGGATGTGGTCGGTCTTGACCATGCCCAGTTTGGTATTGACGGTGCAACCTTCGATCAGCGGCAGCAGGTCGCGCTGCACACCTTCGCGGGACACATCGGCGCCACCGACATTACCGCGCTTGGCCACTTTGTCGATTTCATCGATAAACACGATACCGTGCTGTTCGACCGCTTCCAGGGCCTTGGCCTTGAGTTCTTCGTCATTAACCAGGCGACCGGCTTCTTCGTCACGCACCATTTTCAGGGCTTCTTTGACTTTCAGCTTGCGGCTCTTGCGCTTGCCTTTGCCCATGTTGGCAAACAGGCTTTGCAACTGGTTGGTCATTTCTTCCATGCCAGGCGGCGCGGAGATGTCCACACCAACAGCATCGGCGACTTCGATTTCGATTTCCTTGTCGTCCAGCTGGCCTTCACGCAGACGCTTGCGGAACAGCTGGCGAGTGTTGGAATCCTGCGGTACGGCGGCTTCTTCGCCGAATGTGCGGGCAGGAGGCAGCAGGGCGTCGAGGATGCGCTCTTCGGCGGCGTCTTCGGCACGGTGGCGAACCTTTACGATTTCCTGTTCGCGCAGCAGCTTGATTGCAGCATCAGCCAGATCACGGATGATCGACTCGACGTCGCGGCCTACATAGCCAACTTCGGTGAACTTGGTCGCTTCAACCTTGATGAACGGTGCGTTGGCCAATTTGGCCAGACGACGGGCGATCTCGGTTTTACCGACGCCGGTAGGGCCGATCATCAAGATGTTTTTTGGTGTGACTTCAACGCGCAGTTCTTCCGGCAGTTGCATCCGGCGCCAGCGGTTACGCAGCGCGATGGCAACGGCGCGCTTGGCATCGTCCTGGCCGATGATGTGGCGATTGAGTTCGTGGACAATTTCGCGGGGAGTCATGGACATAATAATTGGCGTTCCTCTAGCAGAATCAAGGTTCACAAACGGGCCGTTGAAGCGGCCCGGCAGGTGACTTATTCAGCGAGGTCCTGCTCCTCAATAGTGATGTTGTGGTTGGTGAATACGCAGATATCGCCAGCAATACCGAGTGCTGTTTCAGCGATTTCGCGGGCCGACAGTTCGGTCTTCATCAGCAGGGCACGGGCCGCTGCCTGGGCGAATGCACCGCCCGAACCCATTGCGATCAAGCCGTCTTCAGGCTCAACCACGTCACCGTTGCCGGTGATGATCAAGGATGCGTCCTTGTTGGCTACGGCCAGCATGGCTTCCAGGCGGCTCAGCGAGCGGTCGGTACGCCATTCTTTGGCCAACTCGACAGCGGCGCGAACCAGATGGCCCTGGTGCTTTTCAAGCTGGCCTTCAAAGCGTTCGAACAGGGTGAATGCATCAGCGGTGGCACCGGCGAAACCGGCGATGACCTGGCCGTGATAGAGGCGACGGACTTTTTTCGCGTTGCCTTTCATCACGGTATTGCCAAGAGAAACCTGGCCGTCGCCAGCCATGACGACTTTGCCGTGGCGGCGTACTGAAACGATGGTGGTCAAGGGAGAGTCTCCACGCAGCGGGGCGAAAATGCCTGATGGAAATACATATGGGGGTTGTCGCGGATTTTTCAACAGCGGGGAGGGAATGGGGATGAACGGGGAGGCAGGATTTGGCGAAGATGTTGTGGGAGCGGGCTTGCTCGAAATGCAGACGACCCGCAGTGTCAGGCTGATCGCGGTGATGCCATCGCGAGCAAGCCCGCTCCCACAGGGTGTAGCGTAATCCCGTGGGAGCGGCTGCTGTCAGCGGCGCTGTTGCAACAACAGGTTGTTGAAACCGCCGCCCGCCAATTGCTTTTGGGCCACCGTCAACTGGTCGCGATTGCTGAACGGGCCAACCAGCACCCGGTACCAGGTTTCGTCTTTCACCGTGCCGGCTTCAACCGTAGCGGTCTGGCCCAGCAGGATGATTTGCGCGCGTACTTTTTCGGCATCGGCCTGTTTGCGGAACGAGCCCGCTTGCAGGAAGAACTTGGTAACCGGTGCCGCCTTGACGACAGGTGGCGCTGGAGGCGGAGTGATTCCGCTCAAGGCTGCCTGGGCGCGGGCGGTGTCGATTTTGGCTGCTTCAGCCGGTGTTACCGGTGCCAGCGGCGCGGTTTGTGGTGTAGGCAGGGTCTTCTCGGGCACGGCTTCTGGCGGCACGAGCACTTCAGACTCGGGCAGCAAGGTATAGAAGTCGTACTTGGGCTTGGCCGGCTGAGTCGGGCTCGGCGCGGTCTTGTTGGCTTCGGCCACTTTCGTGGCTTTCTGCTGCTCCTGCTTGACCCGTTTGACGTCATCACCCTGGCCGGGTTCGAGCTTCATCAGAAACACGATAAAGGCGCCCACGGTCAGGCCGATGGCCATCCATAGCCAGCCCGGGATCGGCTTTTTGGCGGGCGCCTGATACCGGCTGGCACCACGCTTGGGTACTGGTTTCTTCTTGGCGGCCAACTTACATGCGCTCCAGGGTTTCCAGACCCAGCAGTTCCAGGCCTTGCTTGAGGGTACGGCCTGCCAGTGCCGCCAGACGCAAGCGGCTCTGTTTCTGTGCTTCGTCTTCGGCGCTCAGGATCGGGCAGTTCTCGTAAAAGCTGGAGAACAGGCCGGCCACTTCGTACAGGTAAGTACAGAGGGTATGAGGCGTGCCTTTTTCGGCCACGTTGTTCAGCACCTCGCCGAACTGCGCCAGCTTGGCAGCCAGTTCCTGTTCTTGCGGGGCTTCAAGCACGATCTGGCCCTGCACTTCTTCAAAGCCCTTGCCCAGTTTACGGAACACGCCCGCAACGCGGGTGTAGGCGTACAGCAGGTAAGGTGCGGTATTGCCTTCAAAGTTCAGCATCAAGTCGAAGTTGAAGCTGTAGTCGCTGGTGCGGTGCTTGGACAGGTCGGCGTATTTCACCGCGCCAATGCCGACAACTTTGGCGATGGCACGCAGTTCGTCTTCAGGCAACTCCGGGTTTTTCTCTTTAACCAACGTGTAGGCACGTTCTTTGGCTTCGTTGAGCAGGTCAATGAGTTTAACCGTACCGCCATCACGGGTCTTGAATGGACGGCCATCGGCGCCGTTCATGGTGCCGAAGCCCATGTGTTCCATTTCCATCGGATGGGTGATGAAACCGGCCTTGCGCGCAACCGCAAACACCTGCTGGAAGTGCAGGGCCTGGCGCTGATCGACGAAGTACAGGGCGCGATCGGCTTTCAATACGCCGCTGCGATAGCGAATGGCTGCCAAGTCAGTGGTGGCGTATAGATAGCCGCCGTCGGCCTTGACGATGATGACGGGCAGCGGCTCGCCTTCGGCATTCTTGAACTCGTCGAGGAACACGCACTGGGCGCCGTTGCTCTCGACCAGCATGCCCTTGGCCTTGAGGTCGTTGACCACGTTGATCAGGTCGTCGTTGTAGGCGCTTTCGCCCATTACGTCAGCCATGGTCAGTTTAACGTTCAACTGCTCGTAGATTTTCTGGCAGTGCGACAGTGAGATGTCTTTGAACTTGGTCCACAGCGCCAGGCAGTCCGGGTCACCGGCTTGCAGCTTGACCACCAGGCTACGGGCACGGTCGGCGAACTCCGGGGACTCGTCAAAGCGTTTTTTCGCGGCGCGGTAGAAGTTTTCCAGATCGGACAGCTCGTCGCTGGTGATCGGGTTTTCTTCCAGATAGGCCATCAGCATGCCGAACTGGGTGCCCCAGTCGCCTACGTGGTTTTGGCGAATCACCTCGTCGCCGAGGAATTCCAGTACACGGGCCACGCCATCGCCAATGATGGTGGAGCGCAAGTGGCCCACATGCATCTCTTTGGCCAGGTTGGGCGCGGACATGTCGATCACGGTACGCATGGCCGGGGTGGCCTTGCGTACACCGATTTTCTCGTCAGCCAGGGCCGCGTCGAGGCGCGAAGCCAGGGCCTGGGTGTTCTGGAAGAAATTCAGGAAGCCAGGGCCGGCGATTTCGGTTTTGCTGATCTGCTCATCGGCGGGCAGTGCCGCGATGATTTTTTCAGCCAGATCACGGGGTTTCATACCCGCAGGCTTGGCCAGCATCATGGCGATGTTGCTGGCGAAGTCGCCGTGGGTTTTGTCACGGGCGTTTTCCACCTGAATCGCTGGCGTCAGGCCTTCAGGCAACACACCTTCTGTGACGAGTTGAGCTAGGGCTTGTTGAATAAGCTGGCGAATGGTGTCTTTCATGGTCTTCTCTTTCGACCGCAAGCGCGGTAGCGCTTCAGTGCGCAGGTGGAAAAACTGGGTATTATCCGTTGCAAGGTCGGCCTTGCCAACCTTAGCAGGCGGGTTATGGATCTGCGGTGTTCGGTTATTACTTCAAAACGGTGGGCGCGAGCTTGCTCGCGATGGCATCGCTGCGGTTTTCAAGTTGTACCGCGTCGTCTGCATCGCGAGCAAGCCCGCTCCCACGGGGGTCATGAGGTGACTCAATAAAGGTCTACCGGGTCCACGTCCAGCGACCAGCGCACCTGTCGACCGCTGGGCATTTGCTCAAGGACCAGCAGCCATTGGCTCAGTAAACGATGCAGCGGTGCACGGGCATTGGCCTGTAATAGTAGTTGAGCACGATAGCGTCCGGCCCTGCGCTCCATTGGCGCAGGCACGGGGCCGAGCAACTCGATACCCCCCAGGTTCAGCTCACCCAGCAGGCGTTCAGCCTCGCTGCAGGCTTCATCCAGAAAACCTTCGGCTTGTCCCGGTTTGTGGGCTTCTGCGCGCAGCAGCGCCAGATGGGCGAAAGGCGGCAGCCCTGCCGCCCGGCGTTCGCTCAGGGCCTGTTCGGCGAAGGCGAAGTAACCCTGCTCGGTCAGTTGGATCAGCAGCGGGTGGTCGGCCAGATGGGTCTGGATAATCACCTTGCCCGGCTCTTCAGCCCGGCCGGCCCGGCCCGCGACCTGAACGATCAGCTGGGCCATGCGCTCGCTGGCGCGGAAGTCGCCGGAGAACAGGCCGCCATCGGCATCCAGGATCGATACCAGCGTCACCCGGGGGAAGTGATGGCCTTTGGCGAGCATTTGTGTGCCGATCAGTATGCACGGCTGGCCCTTCTGGATCGTGGCAAACAGTTGGTTCATCGCGTCCTTGCGCGAGGTACTGTCTCGATCTACCCGCAGTACCGGGTAGTCGGGGAACAAAATCCCCAGCCGCTCTTCGGCGCGCTCAGTCCCGGCACCTACAGGCCGCAGGTCGACTTTGCCGCATTGCGGGCAGTTGCGCGGAACGCGCTCGACGTAGCCGCAGTGATGGCAGCGTAGCTCGCCAGAGCGCTGATGAACGGTCATGCGCGCATCGCAGCGCTGGCATTCAGACATCCAGCCACAGTCATGGCACAGCAATGTCGGCGCGAAGCCTCGACGGTTCAAAAACACCAGTACTTGCTGGCCCGCAGCGAGGGTCTGGCCGATGGCCTGTTGCATCGGCCCGGAAATGCCGCTGTCCAGGGGACGGCTTTTCACATCCAGGCGCAGGAAACGAGGCTGTTTGGCCCCGCCAGCACGCTCGTTCAGGCGCAGCAAGCCGTAACGGCCGGTGTAGGCGTTGTGCAGGCTTTCCAGTGATGGCGTTGCGGAGCCGAGTACGATGGGGATGTTTTCCTGCCGGGCACGCACCAGTGCCAGGTCGCGGGCGTGGTAGCGCAAACCTTCCTGCTGTTTATAAGAGCCGTCGTGCTCTTCGTCGATAATGATCAGCCCCGGGTTTTTCATCGGGGTGAACAGCGCTGAACGCGTGCCAATAATAATGTCGGCTTCGCCATCACGGGCTGCCAGCCAGCTTTCCAGGCGCTCGCGGTCATTGACCGCAGAATGCACCAGCGCAATACGGGCATTGAAGCGTTGTTCGAAGCGGGCCAGGGTTTGCGGCCCCAGGTTGATTTCCGGGATCAGCACCAGCGCCTGCTTGCCGGCCTGGAGGGTTTCACGGATCAATTGCAAATACACTTCGGTCTTGCCGCTGCCAGTGACCCCGGCCAGCAGGAAGGCATGGAAGTGGTCGAAACCTGCGCGAATCGCTTCGTAGGCAGCGCGTTGCTCGTCGTTGAGCGGCAACTCGGGCTGAGCCAGCCAATGTTCATGGCGCTCACTGGGTGCATGGCGGCGGATCTCGACAGTGACCAGCTCCTTGGCCAGCAGCAGGTCGAGGCTGTCCTTGCTCAGCATCAACTTGCTTAACAGTTGATGCGCCACGCCGTGGGGGTGCTGGGCGAGGGTGGCCAGTGCTTCACGCTGGCGTGGAGCGCGGGCAACACGGGGGTCGTCAAGCCGGGCGCCCGGGGCAATCTGCCAGAATCGTTCCTGGCGCGTTTCGGCCAGCTCACCCTGGCGCAGCAATACTGGCAACGCCCAGCTCAGGGTGTCGCCCAGGCTGTGCTGGTAGTACTGCGACGTCCACAGGCACAGCTTGAATAAAGAGGCGGGCAGCGGCGGCGTGGCGTCGAGCAGTGCGATGGCGGCCTTGAGCTTTTCGGCTGGTACTTCGCTGTGGTCGACCACCTCGACCAGTATGCCAATCATCTCCCGTCGTCCGAACGGTACCCGCAGGCGCATGCCGGGCTGTAATTGACTGCGCAGCACGCCAGCAGGCGCCCGGTAATCAAACAGGCGGCGCAAGGGGGAAGGCAGGGCAAGGCGCAAAATGGCGTCGGGCACGCGGAGCTCTCAAGTGATGAACGGCAAAGATGGCCCGGAGCCTAGCAGACAACGCCGCGCGGGACTAAAAGGCAGGTCAATGAACTGTGAAACTTGCAGGCGGATCATGCTTTGCCGCTTGCGTCAATGCAAAGGTCTGGTATTATCGGCGCCCTAATTTTACGTGCGGTATTCAACAATGGTGTTGAGTGGCGGCACGCTAGAGGAATACCCCATGAAAGCCGATATCCATCCAGCGTACGAAACAATCCTGGTAACTTGCAGCTGCGGCAACAAGTTCGAAACTCGTTCGAACCTGTGCAAGCCACTGGGCACCGACGTATGCAACGAGTGCCACCCGTTCTACACCGGTAAGCAGAAAACTCTGGACGTTGGCGGTCGTGTTGATCGCTTCAAAACTCGTTTCGGTGCTTTCGGCGCTACGAAAAAAGCCGCCGAGTAAGGCGCATGACCATGGGCAGGCTTTTGGGTCTGGCCAGGTTATTGAAAAAGGCGTCCCTTGCGGGCGCCTTTTTTGTGCCTGCGATTTGGCTGGCCAGTGTTTCGGCCGCGCCGTTGTGCCCGGCGCCAGGGGCTGTGGCCTACGCCACGGTGGAGCGGGTGACCGATGGCGACACCCTGCGTCTCAAGGATGGCCGCAGCGTGCGCATGATCGGCCTCAATGCCCCGGAGACGGGCAAAAAAGGCCGACCCGCCGAGCCCTTTGCCGAGGCGGCGCGCAAGCGCCTGCAAACGCTGGTGGCGCAGAGCGATGGCCGTGTCGGGTTGCTGCCAGGTAAACAGGCCCGGGATCGTTATGGTCGCACCCTGGCCCATGTATTTGGTGGCGATGGCAGCAACCTTGAAGCCCGATTGCTGGCTGACGGCCTGGGATTTCAGGTGGCTATCGCGCCGAATGTGGCGCTGCTTGACTGTCAGCAAGCCGCCGAGCGCAGTGCGCGCAAGGCTCGTCTGGGCCTTTGGCGGCAGTCGCCGGTGCTGGCGCCGCAACAAATCCGTCGCTCGGGTTTCGCCCTGGTGAGTGGCACGGTCAGTCAGGTCCGGCGCAATCAGGGCGGGCTCTGGATCGACCTGCAAGGCGGCCTGGTGTTGAACATTGCGCTCAGGCAATTGCCCACTTTCGATCAAAAGCAACTGGCCAGGTTGCAAGGTGCGCAAGTCGAGGCCAGAGGTTGGGTTCTGGATCGTTCGCAGCGTGCAGGCGTGAAGGCCGGGCAGGCACGCTGGATGTTGCCTTTAACTCATCCGGGAATGCTTAAAGTCATTGCCCGCTAAAAGTTGTAGACAATTTTAAATACAGATTGTGGACACTCCAGCCCTTATGGGGCGCGGCTCTTGGGCCAAAGTCGTAAGGTAAAGGCCTTGACACTGCTGACTGGTCAGTCTTGTCGGGACTTTGCGACACGCGTATGCTCGGCGATTCGTCTGTCCAACAGCAAAAAAAGCGGAATGCCCACATGTCTGATTTGAAAACTGCCGCTCTCGAATACCATGCCCAGCCACGTCCAGGCAAACTGAGTGTCGAGCTTACCAAACCTACCGCTACTGCTCGCGATCTAGCGCTGGCATACAGCCCGGGTGTAGCCGAACCAGTGCGCGAAATCGCCCGCGACCCTGAACTGGCCTACAAGTACACCGGCAAGGGCAACCTGGTAGCCGTGATCTCTGATGGCACCGCTATCCTGGGCCTGGGTAATCTCGGCCCATTGGCCTCCAAACCTGTTATGGAAGGCAAAGGCGTGTTGTTCAAGCGCTTTGCCGGTATCGATGTTTTCGACATCGAAGTTGATTCCGAGAGCCCACAGGCTTTCATCGACACCGTAAAACGCATCTCCATTACCTTCGGCGGCATCAACCTCGAAGACATCAAGGCACCTGAGTGCTTTGAGATCGAACGTGCTCTGATCGAGCAGTGCGATATCCCTGTATTCCATGATGACCAGCACGGCACCGCTATCGTGACCGCGGCCGGCATGATCAACGCCCTGGAAATCGCTGGCAAAACCCTGGCGCAAGCCAAGATCGTTTGCCTGGGCGCCGGTGCTGCTGCCATCTCCTGCATGAAATTGCTGGTGAGCATGGGCGCAACCATCGAAAACATCTACATGATCGACCGTACCGGTGTGATCCACTCCGGCCGTGACGACCTGAACCAGTACAAGTCGGCATTCGCCCATGCTACCGAGAAGCGCACCCTGGCTGATGCCATGGACGGCGCAGACGTGTTCGTTGGCCTGTCGGGTCCGAACCTGCTGAGCGCTGAAGACTTGCTGCGCATGGCGCCTAACCCGATCGTGTTCGCGTGCTCGAACCCGGATCCGGAAATCTCCCCGGAGCTGGCTCACGCCACCCGTAACGACGTGATCATGGCCACTGGCCGTTCGGACTACCCGAACCAGGTCAACAACGTGCTGGGCTTCCCTTTCATCTTCCGTGGTGCCCTGGACGTTCGCGCCAAGCGCATCAACGAAGAAATGAAAATCGCTGCAGCCAACGCATTGCGTGAACTGGCCAAACTGCCAGTGCCACAAGAAGTGTGTGACGCTTACGGCGGTATCAAGCTGGAATTCGGTCGTGAATACATCATCCCGAAACCAATGGATGCACGCCTGATCACTCTGATCTCCGATGCAGTGGCCAAGGCTGCCATCGAGACCGGTGTTGCAACCCTGCCATACCCGAAAAACTACCCGCTCAAAAGCGTGGATGACGTCTTCAACGGCTAAGGCTGTGTAGCGTCATAAAAAAGCCCCGGCGCTGTAAAGCGTCGGGGCTTTTTTGTTTTCTGCGAAACGGGCACGAAAGGATCTACAAAATAAGCCTAACCCTTCTACAAAATAGGAATTGTCTTACATTAATTTTTTCGAGCCTCCGTTAATTTCATTCCTTTGTTCCGAGGGGAGCCTGTTCTGAATTCTAAAGAATTCTGAAGTGTGCCCTCTGTTTTATAGGACGTTTTATAGGAATCACGGATGTTCACTCGCCTTCGTCAAAGCCGTTACAGTCAGACCCGCTTTCAACTGATTGACGACCAGGGGGTGAGTACCGCCTATGCAGGGCTGGCCTTTGAGCTGGTTGATCAGCGAGGTAGACGGCACGGCGGTCGTCTGGATGCCTCGGGGGTTGGCAGGGTGCGCAAGGGCGTTGAAGGGCCATTTGCGCTTATGTTCAGGCAGTTGCATGACGCCAGCAATGGCCTGTATTCGCGGTTGATGGGTCGAACGCATTACCCTCTCAAGATCACCGAGCTTCAGGTCAGGGCGGAGCGCACCCGCTTCTTCGACAGGAGCGGTGCGCGCCCGCAGAGCAAGCCGCCATGCATTGATCCCGACAGTGACTATTACCAGATTGAAGTGCGGCATCTGGTCGAGCATGTTTCTCATTTGCCGCCTGAGGCCGGGAGCCTGTTCCCGGTCGAGCGTGGCCCGCTCGGTGTGCATATTGCAGAGGGGCGTCATACGGTGCTGCAGGTGCGTCCCTTGCGGGCCTTGTGCCCGCTGCTGTCCACGGACCCGCAGTTTTGTGCGCTCAATCTCTATCAATTGGCGTTGATGGCCACCCTGGGTAACTGCTCATTTGCTGGGCCGGCCCGCATGTCGCGTGTGCAAGATCCCTTTGGGGAGGCAAGCATGATGGGCTGGCGGGCCAGCCCGGAACAGGCAAAGTCCTATTACCCTTTATATGAAGATGTGCCGTATTCGGCGCGTTTGGAAATTGTGCCTTTCGACCCCGTGCTGTACCCGGCCAATGACCCGCTTTGCGGAATGGCTCAGGAAACTCCGTCTTCAGTGCATTATCGCGGAGATATCCGTTTTGGGGCTCAAGGCGCAGGTGCACAAGTTTTTGTGAGCCATAACGATAAAGTTGTCTTGGTTGCCGTTCATAGCACCTGTACCTGGTCTGATTTGTCACAGGATGCAGAGGCCCCTCAAGTACCCTTTGAAGAGGGTGAGGGCCAGGTACATGGCGGTTTTTACGACGCCGCCAGGCAGGCTTACGAGCTTGTTGACAGGTACATGGACAAGTTCCACTGGGGGCAAGCCGTACTGATTTGCGGACACAGCCAGGGCGGGGCTATCGGTTTGATCCTTGCCCAAATGTTGATCCAGCTGAGGGCCTGTGAGGTGCAGCTCTACACGTACGGAGCCCCTCGCGCAGCGGACGCAACCTTTGTTCGCGCGGCACAGGGGCTGGTGCATCAGCGCATGGTTAACCATAACGATCCTGTCCCCGGGGTGCCCGGCAGCTGGATGAACCGCCCATTGTCGGCCTGTTGTGCAGGCACGGTACTCAGTTTCGTGAACGTACCCGCAGGTTTTGGCGTGTTTGTGGCGGGCCTGAGCCGTTTGCTCGCAGAGCCTTATCAGCATCACGGAACCTTGCGCCACTTTATGCCGCTGGAGTTTGCTCAGGAGATGAGGTCGCATGTCCTGTGGGATCCGCTTAGCAAGACGATCACCCAGCATGCCGTCAGCCATGCGGTACTTGAGCAAAACAGTGCAGCACCCGAATCAGAGGGGGGGCTCAAGCCACGGGTCGATGCAGGCCAGCCGTTTATGATCGACAGTTATATTCCCAGTTGCTGGGCGGTTTTGCGCCGCAGCCAGCAAGCGCTGCAGGCCCGGTGTTCACTGGTGACCGAGCGTGAGGTGTTGTTCGTGGATCAGGCGCTTGAACACGTCGCGCAGCAACTGCGGGTTAAGTACCGTGAGGTAATGACCTGTGCGGGCGGTACGTTTGAAGAGCAGGTAGAAGCCATGAACCTGCTCATGCGCGAAATGAGCAATGTCCATAAAACCCGCAAGCGCTTGTACCTGCTGAGGTTTCGGGTGCCGACCCGGGCAGATGTGTATGGGCAGTATGCGCAACAGCCCGGTGTGCTGGCTGAAAGTCTGGAGCGCTGGGAGTCTCACAGCGAGAGCACGCGTATCGATCAACTGGCGATGGCGCCGATCGATGAGCTGTTTGCAGGGGGTGTGCCTGTGGATCACCTGCTTGCTTGAGCCTGCCAGGCTGCACGTTGCAAGCGCCCAGGCGCTCTGCAACGTGCAGCCCTGTTGATCAGAACAGGTCTATTGGGGCGCCGTCATCTGCCGGCAGCGGGCTGCCCGGTGCTACGTTGTTGCCCAGTTCGCTGTTGGTGGGCGGTGTGTCTTCGCTCTTGAACAGTTCAAAGTAGGCGCCAGGGGTGCCTGGAGACGCGATACGGCCGCTGGACGGATCAATCCGCAAGCTGAGGATGCCTTCGGGTTCTGGCTGCGTATGCGCAGGCTTGTCTTTGAGCGCGCCCCCCATGTACGTCATCCAGATCGGCAGCGCGACGGTGCCGCCGTATTCGCGACGGCCCAGGCTTTCGGGCTGGTCGAAACCGGTCCAAACAGTGGTCACATAGTCGGCGTTGTATCCTGAGAACCACGCATCCTTGGATTCGTTGGTCGTACCGGTTTTACCTGCCAGATCGGTGCGGCCCAGCGCCAGGGCGCGGCGGCCGGTGCCGAGCTTGATCACGTCCTGCAGCATGCTGGTGAGGATGTATGTGGTGCGCCCGTCGACAATCCGCTCGGCTACTGCTTGCGTCTCGACAGTGGGCAGGCCCGGTGCGGCATTGATGGTGTCAACGGTCAGCGCTGCGGCTTCAGGCGGCACATCCTTGCTGTCGGCTTTAGGCACGCTTGGCGGGTTGGCCACGAACAGGGTTTCGCCATTGCGGCTTTCGATTTTGTCGATCAGATACGGCGTGATCTTGTAGCCGCCGTTGGCGAATGTACTCCAGCCGGTGGCAATCTCCATTGGCGTCAGGGTGGCAGTACCCAGGGCCAGCGACAGGTTGCGCGGCAAGTCCTGTTTGTTGAAACCGAACTTGCTGATGTAGTCGACGGTGCGGTCGACACCCAGGCTTTGCAGCAAGCGGATGGAGACCAGGTTGCGCGACTTGTACAGTGCTTCACGCACGCGGATCGGGCCGAGGAAGGTGTTGGTGTCGTTCTTCGGGCGCCAGACCTTGTCCAGATATTCATCGACAAACACGATGGGTGCGTCGTTGACCAGGGTGGCGGCGGTGTAGCCATTATCCAGTGCGGCGCTGTAGATGAACGGTTTGAAACTGGAGCCCGGTTGGCGCTTGGCCTGCATCGCCCGGTTGTAGTTGCTTTGCTCAAAGGCGAAACCGCCCACCAGCGCGCGAATGGCGCCGTTGTCCGGATCCAGGGATACCAGTGCGCCTTGCACGGTGGGCACCTGGCTGAATTTGTAGCTGCCGTCGGTCTGCGGTTGTACGCGAATCAGATCACCGACCTGGGCGACATCCGAAGGCTGTTTGGGCATCGGCCCCATGCTGTTGGTGTTGAGGAACTTGCGCGCCCATTTCATGGTGTTCCAGGCGACGTGCGCCTCACCGGTGCGAGTCAGTACTTGAATGCCGTCCTTGTCGACCTGGGTCACGATGGCCGGTTCAAGATCGCTGATCGGGCGCTGCTTGGCCAGTTCCTGAGTCCATACGGCCAGGGTCTTGCCCGGCAGGCGTGACTCGGGGCCACGGTAGCCGTGACGCTGGTCGTAGGCAATCAGGCCTTCATGAACGGCGGTGTTGGCCAGTTCCTGAAGGTCACTCGGCACCGTGGTAGTCACACGGAAGCCTTCGGTGTACGCCTCGCTGCCATAACGGCCGACCATTTCGGCACGGGCCATTTCGGCGATGTAGGGGGCGCTCACTTCCGGCGTTGGCACGTGATAGCTGGCGTTGACCGGCTCGGCGATCGCCGCTTGATAGCTGGCCTGATCGATTTTACCCAGCTTGTACATACGCCCCAGGATCCAGTCGCGGCGCTCTTTGCTGCGCACCGGGTTGGCCAGCGGGTTAAACCGTGAAGGGGCTTTGGGCAGGCCGGCGATCATCGCCATCTGCGCCAGGCTCAGGTCGCGGATCGATTTGCCGTAGTAAACCTGAGCTGCGGATTCGATACCGTAAGCGCGGTTGCCCAGGTAAATCTTGTTCACGTACAACTCAAGGATCTCGTCCTTGGTCAGCTCGCGTTCAATTTCGAGAGCCAGCAGGATTTCGTTGGTCTTGCGCGAAAAGCTTCGCTCGCTGGAGAGGAAATAGTTCTTCGCCACCTGCATGGTGATGGTGCTGCCACCTGATTGTATGTGTCCGCTTTTTACCAACTGGGTAGCGGCACGCATCAGGCTGCTGGGGTCGACCCCGTAATGATTGGCGAAATTGTCATCTTCTGCAGAAAGCAGGGCATTGATGAAATTGGGCGGAATGTCGGCGAACTTGATCGGTGAGCGGCGCATTTCGCCAAACTCTGCGATCAACTTTCCGTCGCTGGTGTAGACCCGCAAAGGAATCTGCAACTGGATGCTTCTCAACGACTCTACAGACGGCAAGCCAGGACTAAGATAGAGAAACGCGCCGCTCAACACGAGCAACAGCCCGCAGAACACGGCAACGAAAGACCACCCGAAAAACTTCAGCAGACGAATCAAGGCTTTTGGATTTCCAGATCAAGAAATGGGTTTGCACGTCAGGGTAGTGCGCAGTTGCGCCGGGTCGACGATACGGAAAAAACGCCCGGCATTATAAGCATTTTTCGCTCATGAACGTCATGAGCCGCATGTCAGAACAGGTTTTGAACGGATCTCATTTTTTACCCTCCGTAAGTTACGGATTGCATTAGGGAAAACAAAGGTACCCGGATTATTTCCTCAAACACGTCAGCGCTGTGTCGGCGTACAAATCGGCCAGCAGTCGATCAAGCTCGTCGAGCTGAGCCGTTCACAGGGCCGGTTCAAGCTACAGTCCTATGCCATGGAACCCCTGCCAGCCGGGCTTGTGAATGATCAGACCGGCGCAGAGGCCAAAAGTGTCGTCCCAGTGCTTCTCAGGGCGCTGGAAAAGGCCCAGGTAATCGCCAGGGACGCCATTATCGCGATGCCCGATGGTCAGGTTATCTGCAAAAGCCTGGAGGTGGAGGCAGGCTTGAGCGAAGTCGAGCTTGAGCTTCATGTGCGGTTTGAGGCTGAGCAGTACATACCTTATGCACTGGATGACATGGCACTGGATTTTGAGCTCCAGGATCACCCGTCGAACCATACCGGGCCGGCCCGCGTGCTGATGGTGGCGTGCCGCCAGGAAGCGCTGGAGTGGCATTGTTCGGTCTTGACCGGTGCGGGATTGGTCCCGCGGGTGGTTGCCGTGCAGGCTCATGCCCTGGTGCGGGGCGTTGAGGCAATGACTGCAGGTCAGGCACTGAACGGGGCCGTGGCCGTGGTCGATTTTGCACCCCATACAATCCTGCTGAGCATCGTGCAGCAGGGTCAGGCCATTTACGTCCGGGAGCTGCTTTGCGGGCAGGCCACTGCAGGGGCGCAAGCATTCGAAACCACGATTGTCGAAGAGCTGGAGCGAGAGCTTGGGCTGTTTGCCGACTCCGGAGTTGATGGGCGGATCGGCCTGATCGTATTGACCGGTGAGGCTGCCATGGATCCGCTGCTGGCTCAGCGGGTTGAATCCCGTCTTGGCACGCCGACACGCATCGCCAACCCGTTTGCGCTGATGGACCTCGATCCCTCACTCACCCCTGAAGCCTTGCTTTGCGATGCCCCTGTGTTGTTGACTGCCTGCGGTCTGGCCTTGAGGGGGTTTGATTAATGGCGAGAATCAATTTGTTGCCCTGGCGCGCGTTGTTGCGTGAAAAGCGGCGCAAACGTTTTTTGATGGTGCTGGTGGCCCTGTCTTTGCTGGCGGTGGCCGGCCTGTTTGCTGCTGACCACTTTATCGACACCTTGGTAGAGGAGCAGATGGAGCGCAATGACCTGATCCGCAGTACCACGTTCCAGCTGGATGGGCGTGCGGAGCAGATCGACCAGTTGAAGGTGCGCCGGGAGCAATTGCTTGAACGCATGCAAACCATAGGCATGTTGCAGAGCAGCCGGTCGAGCAGCGGGATCATTTTGGAACAATTGGCGCGCAGCTTGCCGGAAGGTGTGCATTTCACCGACGTGAAAATGACCGAGGGCACCATTGTCATCACGGGGATTGCCCAGTCCAACAACCTTGTCGCCCAGCTGATGCGAAATCTCGATGCTTCGCACTGGCTGGATACGCCGCAACTCAATGACGTCAAGGCAGACCCTGCCCAGGCAGGCGGGCAGGAGCGCCTGTTTCAGATGACGGTGCGTGAGGCCCGACATACCCCTTCCGGGGGAGCATTGTGATACCTGCGCACTGGCTCGTTAGCCTGCGCAATTTCGACCTGCGCGAACTGGCCCCGGGTAACATGGGCGCCTGGTCGCCAGCCCGCAAAACAACCGTGGCTCTGGTGTGGCTGGGCCTGGTGCTGGTGTCGGGTCATGCGCTGCTGCTTCAACTGCCTTCTTCCCGGTTGCAACAGTTGCACGAGACTCAAACCACGCTGAAGGCGGAGTTTGAATCCAGGGTCGCACAGGTTGCCAATCTGGATGCTTATGGGATGCAAGTTCACAGGCTGGAAGCCGGGTTCAGTGCGTTGCTCAAACAACTCCCCGCTCAGGCACAAGTGCCCGAATTGCTGGATGAGATTTCGCGGTTGGGTCTGAGCAATGGTCTGCTGGTCGAGCACATTCAGTGGCTCCCTGAAGTCCTGCAAACGTTCTATGCCGAACTGCCACTGCAGATGACCCTCGTCGGGGGCTATCACGAACTTGGCCTCTTCGTCAGCGCCATGGCCAGCCTGCCGCGCATTGTCACCTTGCATGACCTCAGCCTTGCGCCGAGCAACGGTACCGGTGATGGTCAACTGCGCATGACGCTGCTGGCAAAGGCCTACCGAACCACGATCAAGGACTGATCCCATGGGTGTTTGTTTGCGAGTGTTTGGCGCCGGATTGCTGGCAAGCCTGGCAGGGTGTGACAGCCCGCAGACTACCGCAGACCTGCACAGTTATTTACAGGCTACGCAGGGGCATGCGAGCAACGCCATTGAGCCGCTCCCCGTGATCAGTGTCGGGCCTGTGTTTGCCTATGGATCGATGGGTTTGCGCAATCCTTTTCAGGCTATAGGGGGGGGAGGGGACGGCAGTTGGCAGGTCAGCCTTGCCGGCGATGAACTTGACGCGGACCGGCCCCGGCAGTTTCTGGAAGGCTTTGATCTGGAGCAGTTCGAGATGGTTGGCATGCTGTCCAGTGAATCGCAGGCAAATGCCTTGCTGCGGGCCAATGGTGTTATTCATCGCTTGAAAGTGGGGGATTACCTGGGGCGCAACAATGGCCAGATTGCTTCGATCCAGGCGCACCAGATTGAAGTATTTGAACTGATTTCCGATGGTCGGGGCGGTTGGTTGGAAAGGTCCCTGACGATTCCTTTAAATCAACAGTCTTAACGGATAAACACCATGAAAAGGATTTCACCGGTCTGCGTACTGGCGCTATGGAGTGCGCTGAATTCGCAGTCAATGCTGGCGGCTGGGCAGGCCGCGCCATCATCCGTCAAGCGCTCGCAGTATGTGGGCGAGCCCATGTCCCTGAGCGTGCAGAATCTTGATGTACGCACGGTACTGCAATCGCTGGCGGATTTTACCGGGTTCAACCTGATGGTCAGCGACACCGTAAAGGGCAGCATAACCCTCAGTTTGCAGGATGTGCCTTGGGATCAGGCGCTGGAGCTGGTGCTTGAGAGCAAGGGGTTGGGCAAGCGTCTTGAAGGTAATGTGTTGTTGATCGCGCCCCTGGAAGAGATCGCAGCCCGCGAGCGCCCTGAGCCTGCGCCTTTGCGTCGGGAGTTGGTGCAAGTCAATTACGCCAGGGCGGCAGATATCGTCATGCTGTTCCAGTCAGTGACCGGCGGGCAGCCCGGCATCGAGGGGCAGGGCACGATCACGGTGGATGAACGCACCAATACCATCATTGCTTATGAATCGAGTGAACGGCTGGAGGAGCTGCGGCGCATCGTGGCTCAACTGGACGTGCCAGTGCGTCAGGTGATGATCGAAGCCTGGATTGTCGAGGCAGGCGTGGACTTCGAAAAAAGCCTGGGTGTGCGTTGGGGGGGAGCGCTAAACAATGGTGGCCTCTGGAAAGCCGGTGGTATTACCCAGCCTGCGGCGTCCGGGGCTGCCCCGGGCAACGTTAGTGCGCCCTTTGTTGATTTGGGTGTTTCGCGAAATACCTCGGGCTTGGGCATCGCCTTCATCACCAACAATGTGTTGCTGGACCTGGAACTGACGGCCATGGAAAAAACCGGTAATGGGGAAATCATCTCGCAACCCAAAGTGGTTACTGCGGATAAGGAAACCGCCAAAATTCTTAAAGGCACCCAAATTCCTTACCAGCAGGCCAGCAAAACCGGGGCTACATCGGTTTCGTTCAAGGAAGCCTCATTGTCACTGGAGGTGACGCCGCAAATCACTCCGGACAACAGCGTCATCATGGCCGTCGTAGTGACCAAGGATGAGCCCGATTACATGAGCAGGCTGCAGGATGTACCGCCCATCAAGAAGAACGAGGTCAGGGCCAAGGTGCTGGTCAAGGACGGTGAAACCATCGTGATTGGGGGAGTGTTCTCAAAAACTCAAAGCAAAGTGGTAGATAAAGTGCCATTTTTAGGCGATCTGCCGTATGTTGGCCGACTTTTCCGTAGAGACGTTGTCCTGGAAAAAAAATCCGAACTGCTGGTGTTCCTGACTCCGCGTATCATGAACAACCAGGCGATTGCTGTGAGTCATTGATTCTGTGCGAAATTTGATTCTTGTTGGGCCAATGGGGGCTGGAAAAAGCACCATCGGACGTTTGCTGGCCAAAGAGCTGCACCTGCCGTTCAAAGATTCCGATAAGGAAATTGAAGTGCGCACGGGTGCCAATATCCCGTGGATCTTCGATAAAGAAGGCGAGCCGGGCTTTCGCGATCGTGAAACAGCCATGATTGTCGAGCTGTGCCATGAAAATGGCATTGTGCTGGCCACCGGTGGTGGCGCGGTCATGCGCCCGGAAAACCGGCAAGCGCTGCGCAATGGTGGGCGCGTGGTGTATTTGCACGCCTCCATCGAGCAGCAGGTGGCGCGCACCTCCCGTGATCGCAACCGGCCACTGCTGCGCAATGCCAACCCGGAAAAAATCCTGCGCGACCTGCTGGCCGTACGCGACCCGCTTTATCGTGAAATTGCTGACCTGGTGGTTGAAACCGATGAGCGGCCGCCGCGCATGGTGGTGCTCGATATCCTCGAGCGCCTGGCCCAGCTTCCTCCCCGGTAGTCGCTGCACAGACCATTAAAGTGCGATACGAAATGCGCTATTCTCGGCGCCGAGCATGCCTTTTTACGGCATGCCATCACTTGATAATTGCGAAGCAGGGCGCTGGCGCCGTGCTTCAACGCGGGGTTTCATGCAGACAGTGAAGGTTGATCTAGGCGAGCGTAGCTACCCGATTCATATTGGCGAAGGTTTGTTGGATCAGCCGCAGTTGCTGGCTCCGCATATCGCCGGGCGCCAGGTGGCGATTGTGACCAATACAACGGTCGCGCCACTCTATCTTGAGCGCTTGACGCGTAGCCTCGCGCAGTTCTCGGTGTTGCCGATCATCCTGCCCGATGGCGAGTCGTTCAAGAATTGGGAAACCCTGCAGCTGATTTTCGATGGCCTGCTCACAGCACGTCATGATCGACGCACCACGGTGATAGCGTTGGGTGGCGGTGTTGTCGGTGACATGGCCGGTTTTGCTGCTGCTTGTTACCAGCGCGGAGTCGATTTTATCCAGGTGCCGACCACTTTGTTGTCCCAGGTCGATTCGTCCGTGGGCGGCAAAACCGGGATCAACCACCCTTTGGGCAAGAACATGATCGGTGCCTTCTATCAGCCCAACCTTGTGCTGATCGACACCCAGACCCTCAACACCCTGCCTGCCCGCGAATTGTCCGCAGGGCTGGCTGAAGTCATCAAATATGGCCTGATATGCGATGAGCCGTTCCTGACCTGGCTTGAAGACAACATGGATGCGCTGCGATCCCTGGACCAGGCGGCCCTGACTGCCGCGATCCAGCGTTCGTGCGCGGCCAAGGCTGAAGTGGTCGGCGCCGATGAGCGCGAAGCGGGTGTGCGTGCAACGCTCAACCTGGGGCATACCTTTGGCCATGCCATCGAAACCCATATGGGCTACGGCGTGTGGCTGCATGGCGAGGCCGTCGCTGCGGGCACCGTGATGGCACTGGAAATGTCTGCCCGCCTGGGCTGGATCACCGATGCCGAGCGTGATCGAGGTATCCGGATCTTTCAGCGTGCCGGTTTGCCAGTGGTGCCGCCCGTCGAAATGACCCCGGCCGACTTTATGCAACACATGGCAGTTGATAAAAAAGTGATCGACGGTCGTATGCGTCTGGTGCTGTTGCGCCGCATGGGCGAAGCCACAGTGACTGACGATTATCCACAAGAGGTTCTACAAGCCACGCTGGGTGCGGATTACCGCGCGCTGGCTCAGCTTAAAGGTTAATAAGATCCCGATGACTAGTTTGCATGCCGACGAGGCGTTCCTCGGTCACTTCCAGCTCACCCACGACCCCTTTGCACCGCGGGTTCCGGGCTTCAAGTTTTTCCCGGCCCAGCGCAAGCCGGTTCTGGGGCAGTTGCATCACCTTGCCCGCTACAGCCAGTTGCTGCTGGTGGTCACCGGGCCTGAGGGCAGCGGCAAAACCTTGCTGCGCCAGGCGTTGGTGGCGAGTACCAACAAGCAGTCGGTGCAAAGTGTCGTGGTCTCGGCGCGTGGGGCCGGCAATGCCGCCGGTATCCTGCAGCAAGTGGCGCAAACCCTGAATGTGGCGCGCCCTGACGTGGGCTCCATTCTGGCGCAAGTGGTGCAACTGGCGCTTACGGGGCAAGAGGTCTACCTGCTGGTCGATGATGCCGAACAGCTCGATGAGTCTGCGCTGCAAGCCTTGCTGGCGCTGGCTGCGGGTACGCCAGAGGGGCGTCCGCACGTGTTCTTGTTCGGTGAGCCGTCGATGATTGCCGGTCTTGAGGAGCTGAGCGCTGATGAAGAACGCTTCCATGTGGTCGACCTGCAGCCCTATGACCTCGAAGAAACCCGCGAATATCTGGCCCAGCGCCTTGAAGGTGCCGGGCGCGGGATCGAACTCTTTAGCGCTCAGCAGATCTCAGATATACACGAGAGCTCTGAAGGCTGGCCCGGGATTATCAACCAGGTCGCCCGTGATGCAATGATCGAAGCCATGATTGCCAGCCGCTCAGCGGTCAAGCGTCCAAGTATGGGGTTCAAGATGCCGAAGAAACACGTATTGGCCATTGGTGCAGTAGTGGTAGTGGCTGTCGCTGCTGCCGTTTTGATTCCGGGCCGTGGCAAGGCGCCTGTTGCGCCGGATGCCGAACAGACACAGCTGGGGCAGGCCACACCCAATGGCGGGGCCAAGCCGTCGGTGGATTTCGCCGGTTCTTCGCAGCCGATGCCGTTGCCGTTGGTGGGGCAGTCTCAGCCGGTGATGCGTGGTCCGCTGGCTGAAGCGGCCGGTGGGATCTCCGAGGGCGACGATGGCGGTGTGCCTGCGGTCGACGGCGGCGTTGCTTCGCCACCGACCGTCACCACCACCGCGCCACCGGTTGGCGTGCCAGCGGGCC
>NZ_WIWH01000031.1:0-68695 GCF_009600035.1 Pseudomonas sp. FSL R10-2964
TTGTTTGGTCATCTGACACCTCGATCTGGCGAGCATTCTCGCCTAAATGGGTGTCCGGTTTCATTAGACCACTACACTACGAAGCTTGAGGCGATTCAGATTTCAAGGCTTTAAAAGAAAACTAGGGGCGCCGCTCTTGCAATAACTGACGGGCGGAATCAGCCATCACCGGAAGAGCGCCGGCCAGCATCAAGAGATCTTTGAGCACTAGGCGTCCTGCACCAGACAGGAATGGAAAGCCATGTTCACCATCACCAAGATCCGGTACCCAGGCTTCAGGTGTGGTGAGCAGGAAGGTTAAGGTCACCAGCGGTGTACCGAAGGCCAGCGCCCCACCAAGCAGACCGGCGCGTCGCGAGATCGGGTTGGAAAGCACCAGCAGACCGATCAGAATTTCTACTACGCCCAGGCCGTTGGAAAAGATGTATGTGTTATTTGCGGTCTGCCAGACGCGCTTTTCCGCATTCAATTCACCCTCGTGGGTCAGGTGTGCCTTGTAATCCTCGGGATGTTCATAAAAAAAAGACATAAACGGGCTGTTGGCGACAAAGGGGGTAATGCTATCGGCTTCGTAAGGCGCGAATTTGAGCGCCCCGATCCACAAGAAAACTACGGCGATCGCCAGTCTCATGAGGTGTGTGCCAAGGGTGTCGAGCTTGCTGATGAATTGCAGCCATGTAGTGAATGAAGCGAGCATCAGACTTATCCGAATATTTGGAATGTGAAACCAGTCTGAGGCTTAGCCGCGAGACGCTTTTGTGCGTCATGCTCAAGTTATTGTTCGATCGTCTCAACAAGTGGCTGACGTCTGGATGTATCAGGTAAGCCCCGGCACGTTTAAGTGTGCGGGGCCGGTGGAGTTATGGCGAAAGAGCTATTTTTTCAAGGTGTCGTACGCCTCAAGAGCGCGCAGTGAATAAATATAAGCGGCGCCTGCGTTCAACGAGATCGCAGTGGCCAAGGTCGCAGCCACTTCCTCGCGGCTCGCACCAGCCTTAATGGCCGCATCAGTGTGAGCTGCAATACAGCCGTCGCAGCGTGTAGTGATGGCGACTGCAATGGAGATCAATTCGCGGGTCTTGGTGTCGAGCACATCGTTTTCGGCAGAGGCTTCTCCGAGGGCCATGTAGGCTTTGACCATTTTTGGATTACTTTTGCCCAGCGCGCCGAAAGCTTTCTGGATGGAGGGTAATAATTCGGACCAGTTAATGAACATTGCGGTAACTCCTGAGGGGGGTTGGGTGTAATGTTTAACCTTGTTTAGTGTATGCCCTAGTCCTATTTTGATTAGTTCGATACGCTCTGTTTTTTCTGCGATGCGCTCAAATGAATTCGATCGACAAGCTCATCAGCCTCGCCAATGTTCGTGGCAGTCTGGATTTACGTTGCCAATTTCAGGGTGACTGGTCCCTGGAGCATGAGCAGGAAGCGCTGGGCAAAGCGCCATACCACGTGGTGCTGTCGGGTGAGTGTCGGGTGGAGCTTCCAAGCGGGCAGCGTCTTTCTATGCGCGCCGGCGACGTTCTGCTCCTGCCGGGTGGTGCGCCGCATGTGCTGCATAGTCCGGGCAAAGCTGTTGCGCCAACATTGGTATCGGCAAAGCGTATCGACGCTGGCATATTGCCCATACATCGCATTGGCGGCGTGAGTGCGGATCTGGACATGCTATGCGGCTGCTTTCACTTCAACCGAACTTCGTTGCTATTTGCTTCATTACCTGACTACCTGTTGATACCCAGCGGCACGCTCCCAGCGGATGGACCATTACAGTCTCTGGTCGATTTATTACGCGGGGAAGCAGACGGCGATCAGATTGGAGCAAAATTTTTGCTCGATGCTCTTTCTCAGGCGTTATTCACCCTGATCCTTCGCGCCCATCTATCTAGCCATGGCCAAGACATCGGCACGCTCGCCTTGCTCAGCGATAAACGTCTGGGCCCCGTATGGCAGGCGATGTTGGCTGATCCTGCGCACGAGTGGACCATCCAAAATCTAGCAGATATCGCGTGCATGTCCCGAGCATCTTTCATGCGGGCGTTCGTTCGTGTGGCTGGTGTGTCGCCATGGGTATTGCTTACGCAAGTCCGTATGGAATTGGCGTTCAGCCTGCTGAGTCATTCGCATCTGGGATTAAAAGATATTGCCTTGCAGGTTGGTTACCAATCGCAGGCGGCGTTCAGCAAAAAATTTAAGGAGGTTTATGGGGCGCCTCCAGGGAGAATGCGCCGCAGAATTTAGAGCTGTCACTTAGGTAGGGGTGACCAGAGATGGCCGTTTTCTGCCTGTTGTGATCGGCGGAGAGCGGCCAATAGCGTCCCTTCAAATATTTGAGTTGTAAACTGTTGGAAATACAGACGCCATGATTAAGGTCGAGGTGATCTAGGGTGTCTGAGCGTCGGTTCAGCCAGACGGCTTCGCTTAGGGTGCAAACGTAGGAATTGCCGAATCACGCTCCCATGGCGGACAAGGCGACCAAGCCTCCACAAGCTTATCGATGAAGAGACGAATTTTTGGAGAGAGATGTCGCTTGCTAGGGTAAATCACCCGAATAGGCTCTGCGGCCTCTGCATACCCTGCGAGCAATTGAACGAGTTTGCCGCTCCTCAAATCGTCATTTACCACATAGGAAGGAAGAGTCGCGATGCCTAGGCCAGCGACAGCTGACTGGTGCAATGACTCAGCACTGTCCATCTGTAGCCTTCCACCATGAGTAACGGGCACGGAGCTACCATTCACGCGAAAATTCCAAGGAAGCAATCTCCCACCGCTCACGAAATGCAGGCACTGGTGCTCGGACAAATCCTCAGGCGTTTTGGGCTCGGCATGCTCAGCCAGATACTTGGGTGAAGCGCAGGTAATCATTTGTTGATAGGCCACGGTACGCGTGAGCAACCGAGAGTCTTCCTTCGGTGGCCCGATACGCATGGCCAAATCAAATCCCTCATCGATCAGATCGACCAGCCTGTCGGAAAATGTGATATCGACGCTCAAGGAGGGCCAATCCTTAAGACAGCACTCGATGTGCTGAAGGACATGAAGTCTGCCTAATGCTACCGGCAGGCTCATCCGCAGTCGCCCACTGGGTGTTGAACGACGAAACGCAAGGGCATCCTCCACGTCGTCCAGATCCTGAAGAACGCCCACGCAACGCTCATACAGAACCTGGCCGTCATCCGTCATGCTTAAACTGCGCGTAGTACGATTCAGTAAACGTACCTGTAAACGAGCCTCGAGCCTGACTATCGACTTCCCCACTGCAGAGCGCGTAAGGCCAAGCTGCTTGGCCGCCGCAGTGAAGCTTCCAGCGTTTACCGAGCTTACAAACGCTGCGATATCATTCAGGTTATGGAGTTCCATGGGGCCTCAAGGGTCTCAACGTTCGGGCGGCTTAGCACCTGTTATGGGGAACCCTATTCCCCAATACTAAGCATAGTATCTCAATTAGCTAATCCACTCCCATCGATCAATTGAGGTCATTATGAACACTAAAGTCCAAGCAGCCGTCCAAACCTGGGCCAACAGCCTTAGCGATCTGGTACCCGTTCTTAAGGGAATTGATACCACCACAAAAATGAGCGACATCCGCGACTCTTACGCAAAAATGCTCGCGCAAAATCCAGCGCCAGCTGGCGTTAAATTCGAAGCAGTCAACATGGGCGGCGTCCCCGGCACACTGGTTACCCCGGACGAGATCAAAACTGACGCAGTAGTGATGTATATCCACGGCGGCGCCTACATTGTAGGTCGTCCAGACGGCTACCACGGCATCGGTGGCAATTACGCGAAAATGCTCGGTGCTCGTGTGTACATGCCAGACTATCGTCTTGCTCCTGAGCACAAGTTCCCAGCCTCTGTTGACGACACATTGCGCGCCTACGAATGGCTGCTTGAGCAGAAAATCCCAGCTAACAAAATTGCGTTCTCTGGCGAGTCGGCTGGCGGCGCGATGGTTGTCAGCATCATGGTTGCTGCTAAGTCGAAAGGGCTTCCATTGCCTGCGGTTGGCTCCTCCATCTCACCATGGGCGAACCTTGAACACACCGGTGCTTCCATGAGCAACCGTGAAGGTCTGGATCCTCTGAACTCCAAGCCTGTCCTGGACATCCTCGCCAGAGCATTCCTAGGCGACACATTGGCCAATCATCCTCTGGCCTCACCTGTGTTCGCGGACGTCACCGGTCTTCCACCAATCCTGGTGCAGATCGGCGAGAACGAGCTGATGTTGAGTGATGCAATGCGCCTTGCAACTCACCTGGCTGATAACCGCGTTCGCGTAAACCTGGAAGTATGGCCTGCGATGTTCCACGCCTGGCACTTCTACGCCACCATGCTGCCAGAAGGTCAGCAGGCCATGGAGAGTTCGGTGCGCTTCATTGAAGCAGGCTTGGCCGAGGCTAATCCTTAACGCGTAGATCAGCCGCGACAACTATCCCGGCTGTCGCAGTTAACACATTGACATTAAAGCAAAGGTGCTAACCCAGGATGGGTATGAGCCTGCGCTGACGACGAGGCCCAAAGCTAGAGTTTTTCCGGCGCTCATGTTGAGTCGCCCCTGCTTTAGTTGACGGTCGATGACCGCTATTGGCCGGTAGTCGCCCGTTACGATGAACTGAACTCCGCTAAAATTACTGCCATCTGCGACCCGAATCTTGAGCTTGGGCGGCAGCGCATGTAGATACGCGGTCATCGGTGATCGAGCAATGCGCGAAATATAGCGATATCTAGTGATGTATAGCGAAATTCGCTATACATCACTAGATATCGCTAGACCTTCCTATATTTTGTACGCCAGCTCAGTGTGCGGATCGTTAAGAGTGCTGGTGCGGTGCGGCATTGTCGACATTTCTGGGGAGTCAGTTACCTGAGTTTTGCGAATTCGTGCTAGGAGCAGCTCCGATGCCGGCCGCCTCCTTTTGGCCGGTTTTTGCCTCTCGCCACAGGCCGAAAACGGCCCAGAGTGTGTAAAAACGCTCATGGGCCCTATCGTCTTGAAGCATTGACGTTCGTTGGCTGAGTGATCGCACAGTAAATGCTTCGGGTCTGGGTAGCGACCTGGAACAGGTCAACGCTGCTTTACAGCCTCTCGGATGGGCCAAAGTCAGCCTTTTTTTTGCGCCGACAGCGCCTTCATCAAACCATTAACGCCGATGATTTTCATAACCCGTTTCAAATTATAGGCGAGCACATTCAAGCTCAACTCTGCGCTCACTCCGGCCAGCCTTCGGGTCAGGAAGCGCGTCACACCCATCCATTGCTTTAGCGTCCCGAAGGGATGCTCAACCGTCCGCTTTCGGACTTGCATTATCTCCGGTGATTTGCTCAGCAGGTTCTGCATTTCCTCCGATACAGCATCATGTTCCCAGCGTCTATATCTGCATCGTGATACCTGACAAGGAGGCACGCTTAGAAAAGTTAAGTTTTGGAGTTGAAATTGGCTCAAAATCATCAAAACCTAACTAAAATCTTTGCCCTGATGCAGGACTGAGAGCGAAAAAATGCTGGGTCGGCTGGAGAACTAGTAACCGTCAGGGCTCGGCTTCAGATCGTAAAACATGACTAAAATCTAATAGGGTAGATCCACGCATTGAGCCATGGATAACCTAGGGTCAGTGACGGGTGAATAAGGCGCGAGCAATGCCCGGATCAGGCCATAGCAGAAAGTCAGGGACTGATCGAGATCAATGCCTGCTCGCAGAAAAAGCACAAATGTAGACCCCAGAATCTACCTGAATGCGTGATGCAGGGCAAACCAGCGCAGACCAGAGGACTGGCACTTTGCCACAACCCAAGGCATGCTTGGCGCCTTTAGGGGGCCTCGCGCCATTGCCGCCAAATCGCAGGATCACAAGTTGCCCAATGTCACCCCGCCCACTCGTGTCAAAGCGTCCAGCCAATTACTCGGGACACCTGTGCGCGGAACGTTGAAAAGTGCATTGGCGACCCTGGTTTTACTGCTGCTGGCGATGCTGTTCTGGCTGTTGGTCGAGCAGTTTCAGGAAACCCTGCAGCAAGAGCGCCAGACCAGCATCAACTACAGCGCCGACCTGGCCGACCATATCGGCCTGAGCATGGCCTTGCGGGCCGAAACCGCGCTCAATCTGCTGCCCGTAGACAAGTCGCCAAGAAACCAGCGCCAGCAACAGGCGCTGGTCAAGCAACTGGGCCAGTCCTTGCCATCCCTGCAAAGCCTGGCCCTGCTCAGTCCGGCCGGCGAAGTGTTGCTCGACAGTACCGGGACCAGCCCCGACGCTGCGTATCTGGCCGACTGGGTCAAACGCAGCCCGTCGCGCAACCGCACTGAAGGTTACTACTTCAGCAACAACAGTGATGCCAGCATCATCTACCTGTTGCTGCGCCAGCCCAGCGGCGCCATCGACGGCTACTGGCTGCTGCGCATGAGCCCGGACCTGCTGCAAAACCTCACGCATCAGAACGCCAACAGCAGCAACCGGCCGCAGTGGCTGGTGGAAAACAGCCAGACCCGCAAGGTACTCAGCCGCGCGGATAAAAACGTCTCGCCCCCCTCGGCCCTGAGCCAGCGCGATGAAGACGACACCGTACTGCTGGCAGCTATCAGCCATAGCGACTGGCAACTGCGCGGGCTGTTCAATGACCGCCAGGCAATCGAGCAGCTGCTGCCCGGACTGATCGGCAAATGCCTGCTCGGCTTGGTGTTTTCGTTGCTGCCCATTATGGCGCTGTTAAACATGCGCCGCCGCCAGCGCCAGTTGCATGAAGGCCGCCGGCGTTACCACGATATTTTTGAAGGCACCGGGGTCGCCCTCTGCGTGCTCGACCTGTCCAGCCTGCCAGGGTTTCTTGAGCGCGAAAAACTCCATGACACTGATGCCCTCAAGCATTGGCTCAGCGATCATCCGGAACATCGTCGCCAGTTATTCGAGCAACTGCGCATCACCGAAGTCAACCAGGTAGCCATGCAGCTGCTGGAGGTCGATTCAGGAGAAGGTGCCTGGCACAAGCTGATCAACGGCTGCCCGCTGAGCAGTTCAGCCATTGGCTATCAGGTCGTCGAGGCCGTGCTCGACCAGCAGCAACAGCTTGAGCTGGAAATAAAACTGACCGATGCCAGCGGTCGCGACCAGCACTTATGGCTGGTGCTGCGTCTGCCTGTGGATCAGCAGGACTACCATGCAGTCATTTTGAGCATCAGTGATATCACCAGCCGCAAGTTGATCGAACTGTCCCTGCAAGAGCGCGAAAGCTTCTGGTCCGATGTGGTGCGAACCGTTCCCGACCATCTATATGTACAAAATGTAATCAGCCAGCGGATCATTTTCAGCAACCATCACCTTGGCCAGACCCTGGGCTATAGCGCTGTTGAACTGCAGGAAATGGGCGCTTACTTCTGGGAGTTGCTGTTGCACCCTGAAGACGCCGAGCGCTATCACCAGTTGCGCAAAGAGCAGCAGGAAAACGGTTACAAGCAACTGATGCAATGCCAACTGCGGTTTCGCCATCAGCAGGGTACCTGGCGGCGCTTTGACATCCGTGAGCAAGCCTTTGCCCGTCATACAGGTGATCAAGTCTCGCGAATTGTAGGGGTGGCCAAGGACATCACCGACCAGATTGAAGCCAGCGAGTCATTGCGCGACAGCGAGCAACGCTACCGGATGCTGGCCGAAAGCATCAGCGACGTGATTTTCTCCACTGACAGCTCGCTGCGCATGAACTACCTCAGCCCCTCCATACAGACTGTACTGGGCTATGACGCACAATGGGTATTCGACAATGGCTGGCAGTCTATTATTGCCACGCCGCAACAGCTGGAGGGTATCTACAACCTGATCGAGCGTATCCGTGGCGCACTGCACAAGCCCCAGCAACTGTCGGCTTTGCGTGCCCAGGTACAAACCCAGCTGTTTCTGTTCGACTGCCTGCGCGCTGACGGGCACAAGGTGCCCATCGAACTGCGTTTGGTGCTGGTATGGGATGAAGACGACGGTTTTGAAGGCATTCTGGGTGTTGGTCGCGACATGAGCCAGCAACGCCGTGCCGAAAAAGACCTGCGCATGGCCGCCACGGTTTTTGAACACTCCACCTCGGCCATCCTTATTACCGACCCTGCAGGCTATATCGTGCAAGCCAACGAGGCTTTCAGCCGGGTCAGCGGTTACGCCGTCGCACAAGTCCTCGACCAGCTACCAAGCATGCTCACTGTCGATGACCAACAACGCGCACACCTCGCCTATGTGCTCAAGCAACTGCATTTGCACGGCACATGGGAGGGTGAAGTCTGGCTCAAGCGCCTGAACGGCGAACACTACCCGGCCTGGGTCGGCATCACGGCAGTGCTCGATGATGAAGGCGATCTGGCCAGCTATGTGTGCTTCTTCAGTGATATCAGCGAGCGCAAGGCCAGCGAACAGCGAATCCACCGCCTGGCCTACTACGACGCCCTGACTCACCTGCCCAATCGCACCCTGTTCCAGGACCGTCTGCACACCGCGCTGCAACAGGCCGAGCGCAACAAGTCGTGGGTGGTGCTGATGTTTCTTGACCTCGACCGCTTCAAACCGATCAACGACTCCCTGGGCCACGCAGCCGGCGACCGCATGCTCAAGGACATGGCCATCCGCCTGCTTGCCTGTGTGGGTGACGACGATACTGTGGCGCGCATGGGCGGTGACGAGTTCACCCTGCTTCTGCAGCCTCGCACCACCCGTCAGAAGGCCTTGAACCGCGCTATCAATGTGGCCGAACAGATCCTCGCCAGTCTGGTAAAGCCCTTTGTACTCGAAAGCCGCGAGTTCTTTGTAACTGCCAGTATTGGTATTGCCTTGAGCCCGCAAGACGGCAACGAACTCAGCCAGTTGATGAAAAACGCCGATACCGCGATGTATCACGCCAAGGAGCGCGGCAAAAACAACTTCCAGTTCTACCAGGCAGACATGAACGCCAGCGCTCTTGAGCGCCTTGAACTGGAAAGCGACCTGCGTCATGCCCTGGAGCAGCAGGAATTCATTCTTTATTACCAGCCGCAGTTCAGCGGCGACGGCAAACGTCTGACCGGCGTTGAGGCACTGTTGCGCTGGAATCACTCAAGGCGCGGGCTGGTGCCACCCGGCGACTTTATCCCGGTACTCGAAGAACTGGGACTGGTGGTCGAAGTCGGCGACTGGGTGCTGGCCGAGGCCTGTCGCCAGCTCAAGCTCTGGCATCAGGCCAAGGTTCGCGTGCCCAAAGTCTCGGTCAACATATCGGCGCGCCAGTTCTCCGACGGCCAGTTGGGTACGCGCATTGCCAATATCCTCAAGGAAACCGGCCTGTCCCCGGCCTGCCTGGAGCTTGAGCTGACCGAAAGCATCCTCATGCGCGAGGTCAGCGAAGCGCTGCATATCCTGGCCAGCCTGAAAAACCTCGGCCTGAGCATTGCCGTGGACGACTTTGGCACCGGTTATTCGTCGCTCAACTACCTCAAGCAATTCCCCATCGACGTACTGAAAATCGACCGTACCTTTGTCGACGGCCTGCCCTCCGGGGAGCAGGACGCGCAAATCGCCAGGGCCATTATCGCCATGGCCCACAGCCTGAACCTTGCGGTAATCGCCGAAGGTGTAGAGACCCACGAGCAGCTGGATTTCTTGCGTGAACACGGTTGCGACGAAGTGCAAGGCTATCTGTTCGGGCGACCGATGCCGGCGGGCCAATTGGTGGAGCAACTGCAAGCGGCAAGCGCGGATCTACAAGCTTGAAGCTCATAGTTGCTCACCGTGAATCGCATTCATATGCCAGATAAAACCCATTGAGTTAGAATGCCCTCCTTTTCTGCCCCCGATCCTTGAGGACCGCCATGTTCAGCCGTGATTTGACACTTGCCAAGTTCGACGCCGACCTTTTTGCCGCCATGGAGCAAGAAGCTCAGCGCCAGGAAGAACATATTGAGCTGATCGCTTCGGAAAACTACACCAGCCCAGCGGTGATGGAAGCTCAAGGCTCGGTTCTGACCAACAAATACGCCGAAGGCTACCCTGGCAAGCGCTACTACGGCGGCTGCGAATACGTAGACGTGGTAGAGCAACTGGCTATCGACCGTGCAAAAGAACTGTTCGGCGCCGATTACGCCAACGTTCAACCGCACGCCGGTTCCCAGGCCAACAGCGCCGTTTACCTGGCCCTGCTGTCGGCTGGCGACACCATCCTGGGCATGAGCCTGGCTCACGGCGGTCACCTGACCCACGGTGCCAGCGTTTCGTCTTCGGGCAAGCTGTACAACGCCATCCAGTACGGCATCGACGCCAATGGCCTGATCGACTACGACGAAGTTGAGCGCCTGGCCGTTGAGCACAAGCCAAAAATGATCGTGGCTGGCTTCTCTGCCTACTCGCAGGTTCTGGACTTCCCACGTTTCCGTGCCATCGCTGACAAAGTTGGCGCCTACCTGTTCGTGGACATGGCACACGTAGCCGGTCTGGTGGCTGCTGGCGTTTACCCGAACCCGGTTCCATTCGCTGACGTAGTGACCACCACTACCCACAAGACCCTGCGCGGTCCACGTGGTGGCCTGATCCTGGCCAAGGCCAACGCCGACATCGAGAAAAAGCTGAACTCGGCTGTTTTCCCGGGTTCGCAAGGCGGCCCGCTGGAGCACGTTATCGCGGCCAAGGCCGTGTGCTTCAAAGAAGCTCTGCAACCAGAGTTCAAGGCTTACCAGCAACAAGTGGTAAAAAACGCTCAGGCCATGGCTTCGGTATTTATCGAACGCGGTTTTGACGTGGTTTCGGGCGGTACTGAAAACCACCTGTTCCTGCTGTCGCTGATCAAGCAGGAAATCTCCGGTAAAGACGCCGACGCTGCTCTGGGCAAAGCCTTTATCACCGTAAACAAAAACTCCGTACCAAACGATCCACGCTCCCCGTTCGTCACTTCGGGTCTGCGTTTCGGTACTCCAGCTGTCACCACTCGCGGCTTCAAAGTTGAAGAGTGCCGTGAGCTGGCTGGCTGGATCTGCGACATCCTGGCAGATATCAACAACGAAGCCGTTATCGACGCCGTTCGCGAGAAAGTCAAAGCCATCTGCGCCAAGCTGCCGGTATACGGCAACTGATCGCAAATAGCTGAATAAAAAGCCCGGCTTTCAAGCCGGGCTTTTTATTGCATCTGTTATTTTGAAACACTTGGCCGCTCCCCCCGAACAATAACAGCCTAGTCTGAATTTATGCATTCTTATCAACTGCAGAGTTCAGACAATGACTAACGATTCGCAACACTCCTTTATCGCCACCTTGCATATACCGAACCATAACCTTCATCTTTTAGGGGCTCTTCATGGCCAATCGGTCATAGTAACTGACTTGCTGGGCAGTGGCGGTGTCTTCTCCGGCAAACCCCAGTTGAGGGACGACTCCGCAGCCATGGGCATTCAAGCCCACGCCACAGGCGGGATCAAGGCTACGCTCAAGCTTTATTTCCGGCATACCGCCAAGGGCTATGAAATACATATCAAACACCCTGGCCAGTATGACCGGCACCGGCTGGCCATAAACCATATGGATATACTCTATGCGAGAAGTCCGACACTAAAGCATCCACTTGCCTTCACACTACTCGATCAAAACAACCGAACAGTGACAGAGAGGAACTTGAGTGAACCCCATACCCTCATCACACTTAAAACCCATAACAACAAGTATATCGGCGTAAGAAAAGCCAAGGGCTCACCTCATTACTATCTTGGCGAAACAGCCGAACATAAAAAAATGGTATTTCTTTTAAATATTATTGAAAGAAATGTGTCCTATTGATTTTACAACCGTGAAGTTGTGCGAAATAGCTGTTATTGCAGTAAGACAAAAAAATCAAAAGCCCCTGACCCTCTCCCGGAGGGAGAGGGTCAGCTATCACTCAAACCCCAAGCCGGGCAAAACCCTCGCGAATCTTGGCCTCTGGCAAATCATCGGCAATAAACACCATCACACTTTCACGGGCTTCACCTTCGGCCCACTCGGTGTCCCAATCAAAGCCATACAACTTGAGCACCCCCTGAAACACCAGTCTGCGATCTTCACCGGCAATGCTCAGCACGCCTTTGTAGCGCAGCAATTGCTTGCCGTGCTCTTCCAGCAGCTCGTTCATGAAGGCGCTAAGGCTGTCGATATCCAGCGGCTTATCGGTGCGTAGCACCAGACTGGAGATACGGTCGATAGAGGCCGCAGGCTGTACCGGGCGCAAGCTCAGGCCACCCCCCAAGTCTGCGTTGAGGTTAAACCCGCGCACATCCAGTAATTCGGCCAGATCGATCTTGCCGTGCTCAACCACGCGGATCGGCGCCCGGCGGTTGATACGGGTCAAACGCTCGCTCAAGGCATCAAAGGTGGCGTCATCCACCAGATCGCGCTTGCTCACCAGTAAGCGGTCAGCAAAACCGATCTGCGCCTGGGCAATGGTCTGACTCAAATGCACATCGGCGTGGGCTGCATCCACCAGGGTAATAATGCCGTCCAGCAGATAACGCTCGCGCAGCTCTTCATCGATAAAAAAGGTTTGCGCCACCGGTGCCGGGTCGGCCAGGCCGGTGCACTCGATCACCAGGCGGTCGAAGGCAATTTCGCCATTGTCCAGACGCTCAAGCAGCAGGTACAGCGCCTTGGTCAGGTCGGTGTGGATGGTGCAGCACACACAGCCATTGGCCAGGGTCATGACTTGCACCGGCTCGTCCCCCAACAGTTGGGTGTCGATCCCGGCATCGCTGAATTCGTTTTCGATCACGGCGATTTTCAGGCCGTGTTCTGCCTTGAGCAAATAACGCAACAAGGTGGTTTTACCGGCCCCCAAGAAGCCGCTGAGAATGGTGACGGGGATTGGAGAGGTCATGCAGTGCCTCCTTAAACATAACGCCAAAACAAATGTGGGAGCGGGCTTGCTCGCGATTCAGGCGACACGGTGTCACTGACACACCGCGCCGCTCTTATCGCGAGCAAGCCCGCTCCCACAGTCAGATACAGCTCAGCCCTGACGGGTTAACAACACTTGGGCCCGCCCTTGCCGCCGTAACGCGCTTCCTGGCGTTCACGAAAGAACGCCTCGTAGCTCATCACCGGCTTGTCCGGGTGCTTGGTTTGCATATGCTCGACGTAGTTGTCGTAGTCGGGCATGCCGACCATCAGGCGTGCGGCCTGACCGAGGTATTTACCGAGGCGACTCAGGTCATTGAACATGGTTGCAACCCTCTATCAAGCATCTGGCATGGCTTGGTACGGCGACTCTTTATCCGTACGTTCTTTGCTGCCCCATGCAGCGACACCCACTTTGATCGCAAAGAACAGAATGCTGAACACCACGAACAGAAACAGCACGGTCAGACCGGCGTTGGTGTAGGCGTTGATGATCACATGTTGCATCTGGTCGATGTTTTTCGCCGGGGCAATCACCTGGCCGGCTTCCAGCGCAGTGCTGTATTTGTTGGCCAGGGACAGGAAGCCCACTGCCGGGTTGGCGTCGAACAGCTTGATAAAGCCTGCCACGGTGGTGCAGATCAGCAGCCAGACGGCTGGCAGCATGGTCACCCAAATGTAGCGCTGGCGCTTCATTTTGATCAGCACAACGGTTGCCAGCATCAGCGCGATACCCGCCAGCATCTGGTTGGAGATACCGAACAGCGGCCACAGGGTGTTGATGCCGCCCAGTGGATCGATCACGCCCTGATACAGCAGGTAGCCCCACATCGCCACACACAGGCCGGTGGCCAGCAAGTTGGCGCCCCAGGACTCGGTACGTTTGAGTGCAGGCACAAAGCTGCCCAGCAAATCTTGCAGCATAAAGCGACCGGCACGGGTACCGGCGTCAACTGCGGTCAGGATAAACAGGGCTTCAAACAAAATGGCGAAGTGATACCAGAACGCCATAGTGTTTTCGCCCGGCAACACGTTGTGCAGGATCTGCGCGATACCCACCGCCAGGGTCGGTGCACCGCCGGCACGTGCCAGGACGGTGGTTTCACCGATGTCCTTGGCCAGCGCGGTCAACGCATCCGGGGTAATGGCAAAGCCCCAGTTGGTGATGTTTTGCGCAACGGTAACCACGTCACCGCCGACAATCGCTGCCGGGCTGTTCATGGCGAAGTACACACCCGGCTCGATCACCGAAGCAGCAACCATCGCCATAATGGCCACGAAGGACTCCATCAGCATGCCGCCGTAACCGATATAACGGGCGTTGCTTTCGTTATCCAGCAGTTTTGGCGTAGTACCCGAAGAAATCAGCGCATGGAAGCCCGATACCGCACCGCAGGCAATGGTGATGAACAGGAACGGGAACAGGCCGCCTTTCCAGACCGGGCCGGTGCCGTCGGTGAACTGGGTCAGCGCGGGCATTTTCAGCTCGGGCATGGTGACCAGGATGCCGATGGCCAGCGCAACGATAGTGCCAATCTTGAGGAAGGTCGACAGATAGTCACGAGGTGCCAGTACCAGCCATACCGGCAGAACCGCCGCAACAAAGCCGTAGCCGATGAGCATCCAGGTGATTTGCGTACCGGTAAAGGTGAACACCGGCGCCCACTCGGGGCTCGCCGCAATCTGGCCCCCCAGCCAGATGGAGCCAAGTAGCAGCAGCACACCGACGATGGAGATTTCACCGATGCGGCCCGGGCGGATGTAGCGCATGTAAATGCCCATGAACATCGCGATCGGGATGGTCGCCATCACCGTGAACATGCCCCACGGGCTCTCGGCCAGGGCCTTGACCACGATCAGCGCCAGCACCGCGAGGATGATGATCATGATCAGGAAGCAGCCAAACAGCGCGATGGTGCCCGGGATCTTGCCCATTTCCTCGCGCACCATATCGCCCAGGGAGCGACCGTTGCGGCGGGTGGACATGAACAGGACCATGAAGTCCTGCACCGCACCGGCCAGCACCACGCCGGCGATCAGCCAGAGCGTGCCCGGCAGGTAGCCCATTTGCGCGGCCAATACCGGCCCGACCAGAGGGCCAGCGCCAGCAATAGCGGCAAAGTGGTGACCAAAGAGAATGTGTTTGTTGGTCGGCACATAGTCCAGACCGTCGTTGTTGAGCACCGCAGGTGTTGCGCGGCTGGAGTCCAGTTGCATCACCTTGGTGGCGATAAACAGGCTGTAATAACGGTAAGCAACCAGATAAATGGCAACAGCTGCCACAACAATCCACAAGGCGTTGATCGCCTCGCCCCGGCGCAATGCCACTACGCCAAGGGCGCAGGCTCCTACAATTGCCAGCACCAGCCACGGGATGTGGCGGAGCAGGCTATTTTTATTATTCATTTTTTTAATTCCGGCCAGTTGGACAAGAAAGACTGCACCCGGAGTTTAGCGCTACTGGCTTTAAAGACCAGCCCCCAACATTGGTCTAGAGCCTTCTTTTGCGGTTTTTTGGCAGGCGGTGCTGCACATTTTTTCCGTGCAACGCCGCTGTCTGTCCCAGGCTGTCAGCCCGATACCGCGCCCAACCCTTGCAGATTTTTTACACCTTTGAACGCTTATTCGAACAACGCATCCAACGCCTGTTCCAGACGGGTAACGCCAATGACTTTCAGCCCCGGCGGCGACTCCTTGGGCGCATTGCCCTTGGGCACGATGGCGCGCTTGAAACCGTGCTTGGCCGCTTCCTTGAGCCGCTCCTGGCCGCTTGGCACAGGGCGCACCTCACCCGACAGGCCGACTTCACCGAACACCAGCAGATCATGGGGCAACGGACGATTACGCAGGCTGGACATCACGGCGGCCATGAGCGCCAGGTCCGATGCGGTTTCCAGCACCTTGACCCCGCCCACCACGTTCAGGAAAACATCCTGATCGTGGGTTGGAATACCGCCGTGTCGATGCAATACGGCCAATAACATGGCCAGACGATTCTGGTCCAGGCCCAGGGTCACCCGCCGCGGGTTGGACATATGGCTGTCGTCCACCAGCGCCTGCACCTCCACCAGCATCGGGCGAGTCCCTTCCCAGGTGGCCATCACCACACTGCCAGGGACTTCTTCCTGGGCGCGGGTAAGGAAAATTGCGGAAGGGTTGGAAACTTCCTTCAGGCCTTTGTCGGTCATACCGAATACGCCCAGCTCGTTGACCGCGCCAAAACGGTTTTTCACTGCCCGCAGCAAGCGCAGCCGCCCGTCGGATTCACCCTCGAAATACAGTACGGTATCCACCATATGCTCCAGCACCCGCGGCCCGGCCAATGCGCCTTCTTTGGTCACATGGCCCACCAGGAAAATCGCCGTGCCGCTGGACTTGGCATAACGCACCAGCAAGGCCGCACTTTCACGCACTTGCGACACGCCGCCGGGGGCCGATTGCAGTTGCTCGGTAAAGATGGTCTGAATCGAGTCGATGACCATGACCTTGGGCTTTTCCAGCTTGGCAGTGGCGATGATGCTTTCAATGCAGGTTTCGGTCATCACCTTGAGCTGATCCTGCGGCAGCCCCAGGCGCCGGGCGCGCATGGCCACTTGCTGCTGGGACTCCTCGCCAGTGACGTACAACGCAGGCATGCGTGTAGCCATCTGACACAAGGTTTGCAGCAGGATGGTGGATTTGCCGATCCCCGGATCGCCACCAATCAACACCACCGAGCCATCCACCAGACCGCCGCCAAGCACCCGATCCAGCTCGCCAGAAGCGGTGGAGAAGCGCGGCAGTTCCTCGATGCTGACTTCAGCCAGGGTCTTGAGCTGGGCCTGTTGTCCGGTCCAGCCGGTACGGCCGCTGGGCGGCGCCGCAGCCCCGCTTTCAACGATGGTTTCCACCAGGGTGTTCCAGACGCCGCACTCGCCGCACTGCCCGGCCCACTTGGGGAAAGTTGCGCCGCACTCGGTGCAGCCGTAAATGCGCTTGGGCTTGGCCATCTGAACTCCACGGAAAAACCGCGATGATAGCCCACTAGGCTTTGGTCAGCGCGCTACGGGCATGCGGATTTCGCCATTGGCCAGCCGAGCGGCACTGTTGCCCGATGCATCTACGGCATTCAGGTCAGCCCCTTTGCGGGATAAATCCTTGAGCAACTCGACCCGCTGGAACAGGCCTGCATACATGGCCGCCGTCTGCCCTGCACCATTGCGCTGATCAGGGTTGCAGTCGGCTGCCATCAGGCGGTGGGCAATCTTGAGTTCACCCTTGAAAATCGCCCCCATCAGGGCCGTGTTACCGCGTTTGTCCTGCACGCAGGCATTGGCGCCTGCCTTGAGCAAATGCTCCACCGCCTTGGGCTGGCCGTTATAGGCAGCCAGAATCAGCGCGGTATAGCCTTTGCTGTCTTGAATATCGAGGGTGTAGCCGGATTCGATAAAGGTCTCGAGCATTGGCACATCGCCACGACGGGCGGCATCAAAAAAGTAATCCTGAAGCTGGCCCCGGGTGTCGGCCCCATCGGCCAGGCTCAGGCCGCTGAAAAACAGCAAGGCCAGGGAAATAAACGTTCGCATGCTTCTCTCCTGAATCAAAAGCCCTCACCCCGACCCTCCAAAAGGGAGAGGATCGGGGTGAGGGCTGCGGGTTAATCCGCCAGCTTGGCAGCCAGCGCCTTGACCCGACTCAGATCGCCCTTGGCCACTTTGGCTACGCCAGTGCCGTACTCAGGGTCGGCCTTGTAAAGGAACGACAGGATGATGTGCTTGCTTTCATCGTCTGTAGTTGCCAGCGAACCACCGAAGCTTTCAATCAAATCCTGACGCTCTTTCTGGCTGAATGAACGGTAAAGATCACCGGCCTGCTTGAAGTTCTGCTCACGCTGAATCTTCGCTTGCTGGGTAGTACCCGCCAATGGCATTTCGCTGTAGCGCGCAGCTTGCGGCTCTTCACGCGGCATCAAGCGGCTTGGCTGGTAGTTCACCCCCGACGTGGTGTGGCCCAGGTTCATCGCGCCGTCCTGGTTGCCATTGTTTACCGCGACCCGGGGGGCGTTGATCGGCAATTGCATGGCATTGGCACCCAGGCGGTACATCTGCGTATCGGCATAGGAGAACACCCGGCCCTGCAACAGACGGTCTTCGGAAGGCTCGATACCTGGTACCAGGTTGGCCGGGGCCATGGCGACCTGCTCGGTTTCCTGGAAGACATTGGCCGGGTTGCGGTTCAGGACCATTTGCCCGACTTTTCGCTCAGCCACGTTAGGCCAGATCTTGGTGGCATCCAGCGGGTCGAAATCAAAGGATTTCAAGTCTTCAGGCTTGAGGACCTGCACATACAAGTCCCACTTGGGGAAGTCACCCTTATTGATATGCGTAACCAGATCGTTGGTCATGTGGCTGTAGTCTTGGCCCTGAACCTGCGTCACTTGTTTCGGATCAAGGTTTTTCAACCCCTGCAGGCTCTTCCAGTGAAACTTCACATAGCGCACGTCCCCCTTGGCATTGACCAGTTTGTAGGCGTGTACACCGTTACCATCCATTTCCCGGTAACTGGCGGGGGTACCCGCGTTGGAGTACAGCTCGGTCAGGGTGCGTGTGGCTTCCGGTACGTGAGAGAAGAAGTCGAAACGGCGCGAGTCGTCATCCAGGTTGGTACGCGGGTCAGGCTTGAAGGCGTGAACCATGTCCGGGAACTTGATCGCATCACGGATAAAGAAGGTGGGGAAGTTGTTACCCACCAGGTCCCAGTTGCCGTCCGCGGTGTAGAACTTGGTGGCAAAACCCCGTGGGTCACGCAGGGTTTCTGGGGAGTGGGCGCTGTGTACCACGGCCGAGAAACGCACAAATACCGGGGTGGTTTCGCCTTTGGCAAATACTTTGGCCTTGGTCAGGTCGCTCAAGTCATTGGTGACTGTAAACGTGCCGTGTGCGCCTGTGCCACGAGCGTGAACAACTCGCTCCGGGATACGCTCGCGATCAAAACGCTGCAGCTTTTGCAGCAGCTGCACGTCTTGCAGCAGAACCGGACCATTGGCCCCTGCCGTCTGGGAGTTCTGGTTGTCACCGACAGCGGCACCGTTGTCACGGGTCAGTGTGGCGGCCTGGGCTGTAACCGACAGCAGGCTGGCGCTTAATACACACAGCAGGCGGCGCTGTGAAAGCGCGCCGAAGCCTAGGGGGGTGGTCATGCGTAAGTCCTCTGGTTATTGGTTGCGCAATGGAGCGCTGACCAAAGGCTAGAGGCATGCAACGCAAACTCTAAATAGAAAGGTCTCAAGCCGGCCATTGAGAAAAAGGTCTGGTATTGCGCCATTCAATCGCGTAGTGAAAGCCAATAGAAAACTTCTCACGGCCAAACGGGTCGATTGCTTACCCGCAAACAGCTGTACGGGCAAGATCAGCCATGCTGATTTACACTGCACCCACCAACCTCATCTGTAACAAGGAATAACCTATGGGCGTGATAAGTGAGTTCAAGGCCTTCGCGGTCAAAGGGAACGTGGTCGATATGGCCGTCGGTATCATTATCGGCGCGGCATTCGGCAAAATCGTTTCGTCCTTTGTGGGGGACGTGGTCATGCCACCACTGGGGTTGCTGATTGGCGGAGTCGACTTCAGTGACCTGGCCATTACGCTGAAAGCCGCCGTTGGCGATGCGCCAGCAGTGGTTGTGGCCTACGGCAAATTCATCCAGAGCGTGATCGACTTTATCATCGTCGCGTTCGCTATCTTTATGGGTGTAAAGGCAATCAACCGCCTGAAACGCGAAGAGGCGGTCGCTCCGAGCGTACCACCGCTGCCCTCTAAAGAAGAGGAACTACTGGGCGAAATTCGCGACTTGCTCAAAGTTCAAAATAACCGGCCATAAGTGCTCAATAAAAACAACGGCGCCCTCAGGGGCGCCTTTGTTTTTCCATGTCACACACAATACAAAACAACTACCAATAGTTCTCAACAGCAACTTGACCTGGCCGGCGGCTCAGACTCAACTGCATGTCCCGTGCCTTGAGCAACTTGCGCGTGTCATCGATCATTTGCGGGTTACCGCACAACATGGCCCGTGAGTGCTCACTGCTCAATTCAATACCTGCGGCGTGTTCAAGTTCGCCATTTTCGATCAATGCAGTAATGCGCCCGTTCAATGCACCGGGTACCTGCTCCCGGGTAACCACCGGTATGTAGATAAATTTGTGCGCATAGTCGGCCAGGTATTCACGGCTGCATAACCCGGCGATCAGTTCCTGATAGGCCATTTCGCAGGCATGGCGGGCGCTGTAAACCAGCACGATGCGCTCGAACTTTTCCCACACCTCAAAATCCTGCAGGATCGAGAGGAAAGGCGCGATGCCAGTGCCGGTTGCCAACAGCCACAGGTCACGACCGTCGACAAAGCGGTCCAGAGTCAGGAAGCCGTAGGCCTGACGCTCCACCAACAAGGTGTCACCCACTTCCAGGCGACTGAGCTCACTGGTAAATTCCCCGCCTGGCACCACGATCGAAAAGAACTCCAGAAACTCGTCATGGGGGGAAGAGACCATTGAATAGGCGCGCCACACCGTGCTGCCATCGGCCTTGGTCACCCCCAGCCTGGCGAATTGCCCTGCGCGAAAGCGAAAACCCGGATCACGTGTGGTACGCAACGTGAACAGGCTGGGCGTCAGCGGTGTGACGTCGAGAAGCGTCTGTTGGGTGAATTTTTCTGCAGTGGCAGTCATGGGGCACTCCAATGGCGAATGCCCTAGTGTCGCGCAAAGAGGGCCTGAGAAAAACCGATGGTTTGTGATGGCTTTACGGCATCCAGCCGCATCGCAAACACCGCCCGGACTGCAGCCGGAAAGATAGCTTTGCATTGAGCTTTTGGATCCGGTGCCGTTAACCCCACGCAACTGCTATATAGAAACACCCGAAAACGTATAATTAGATACTGTTATTACATGAGCACCCACATCTACAACTAACAAAGTTTTCACATACCAACCCCTACTTTCGAATAATTAGCATTATTCGAAACAGCACCTAAAATCTTCTTAACGGGCTATCTCACAACACCGCTTACTTACTGCCGGGCCGCAGGAGCGCCTTATGACCGCACATCATTCAATCAGTAAAAACCATTACCTTTCTTGCATAAGCGAGGCTGAACTCTGTTCAAACACACTCAAACGAATAGAAGAATACGGCTTTGACTATTTCTTCTTTCGAATGATTCCTCGCCTTGGAAACATCACAACGAATAGCAAAGTAATTACAAACTATCCAAATGACTATGTCGATAGATATGAAAAAGGTCACCTCTCGCAAAAAAACCCTCTGCTGACCCACTGCCAGTTATCGATCCTGCCCATTATCTGGAGTTCTGATGTCTTTCGTGAGACGCCTGACCAGTGGAGAGCCACGCAAAACTGCGGGCTGACCTATGGCTGGTCGCAATCGGTACACGACCCCAATGGCGCTGTGAGCATGTTGAGCCTCGCCAGAAAAAGCACGCCAGTCACCGAGGACGAGTTTTCAGATAAGGCTGCCAATGTGTTGTGGCTCTGCAACCAACTGCACAGTGCCATGCTCGAGCGCTGCCACCTTCATCACCGGCTGGAGATTCATATCATCCGCCTGTCTTGTCGCGAGCTGGAGATATTGAAATGGACTGCCGAAGGTAAAATCGCTTCCGACATCGGCATGATTCTGGGCCTGAGCACCCGTACCGTGAACTTTCACATCAGCAGCGCCATGAAAAAACTGGGGGCCAACAACAAAACCTCCGCGGTGGTCATGGCGGCCAAGTCAGGCCTGTTGTAGGCCTGCCCTGCGCAGCAGCAATAAACCCATCAGGTAATCTTCGGTAAAAAAAAGTAAAATCACCGCCACCTGTAAAACCCACGGACGCTTCTGCTTGCCAGACTCCCTCAGGGGCAGGCCATGCAACAGTTGATTCCTCAGAGTTTGTATAAATGCCCGTGCTAGAAAGCCCTTTCGCCCAACTTCGCCTGATCCGCCAACCCGAGCAGCAGAACGAGCCCTTGCAGGCCTTTGATGCGGCGGATGAGTATTTGCTTAATCACTTGGCCGAACAGGCGCTGCCCGCAAACAGCCGGGTGCTGGTGCTCAATGACAGCTTTGGGGCCCTGGCGATCAGCCTGGTGGGCACAATGCAGGTCACCAGCAGCAGTGACTCCTTCCTGGCCATGCAAGCGCTGGAAAAAAACCTGGTGCACAACGGCCATGCTTACGATGCGGTCTCGATCATTCCGGCCAGTGAACCACTGGCAGGGCCATTCGACTGCGTGCTGGTACGCGTGCCGAAGACCCTGGCCTTGCTTGAAGAACAACTGATCCGCCTGCAAGGTCAGCTGGCACCGGGTGCCCAAGTGATCGCGGGCGCGATGGTCAAGCACCTGCCGCGGGCTGCTGGCGATTTGCTGGAGCGTTATATCGGCCCGATGCATGCCTCGCTGGCGGTCAAGAAGGCCCGGCTGCTGATCGCCACAGCACAGGGCCTGGGACCATTTACCTCGCCCTACCCTACCCGCTATCGACTGGACAAGCCGGCCATCGAGCTGCTCAACCATGCCAACGTGTTCTGCCGCGAAGACCTGGATATCGGTACCCGGGCGTTCCTGCCCCACCTGCCGAAAAACCTGGGCTCGGCCCGGGTTGCCGACCTGGGCTGCGGCAACGGCGTGCTCGCCATTGCCAGCGCACTGGCCAACCCGCAAGCGCAGTACACGCTGGTCGACGAGTCGTTTATGGCCGTGCAGTCCGCCCGGGAAAACTGGCAAGCGGCCCTGGGTGATCGCGAAGTGACAGTGCGGGCCGATGACGGGCTGGCGAGCCAGGCACCGGACTCACTGGACGTGGTGCTGTGCAACCCGCCGTTTCACCAGCAACAGGTGGTGGGGGATTTTCTGGCCTGGCGCATGTTCCAGCAGGCGCGTGAAGCGCTGGTGGTGGGCGGGGCGCTGTATATCGTCGGCAATCGCCACCTGGGCTATCACAGCAAGCTGGCCAAGCTGTTTCGTGGTGTCGAGCAAGTGGCCGCCACGCCCAAGTTCGTGATCCTCAAGGCGCGCAAGTAAACCTGATCCTTGCAAGCCCCTTGTGGGAGCGGGCCTGCCCGCAAAGCGCCGACTCGATTGAACCGACAAGCGCGCAGCGCCTGTATCGCGAGCAGGCTCGCTCCCACAGAAGACAGTACAAAAAAAACCCGCCGAAGCGGGTCATAAAACCGTAGCCGCAAGGCAACGGGATGGGAAGTCAGTGGCTTTTCATGCCTGCCGCCGTCATGAACATGCGGATCAGCCAGGCAAATACTGCCAGGGTGGCCACACTGCCGGTCCAGATCACCAGCAGCCAGCCTATGCGTTGCCATAAAGGCTTCTTTTCGCATTCTTGCACGTCGTGTAGATAATCCTTGCCAGCCATGTGGGGCCTCCTCTTGGGGAAAAGGCTGTGGCCCTCAGGCCACAGCGGCACTTGCTACTAGTGATAACCGTCTTCGTGGGTCACCTTGCCGCGGAACACGTAGTAGCTCCAGAAGGTGTAGCCCAGAATGAACGGGATGATAAACAGGGTGCCCACCAGCATGAAGCCCTGGCTTTGCGGCGGTGCCGCCGCGTCCCAGATCGAGATCGAAGGCGGAATGATATTCGGCCACAGGCTGATGCCCAGGCCGCTGTAACCCAGGAATATCAGCACCAGGGTCAGCAGGAACGGCGTGTAGTGGGCCTTGCGCGCGATTGCCTTGAGCAGACCGTACATGGTCACCAGCACCAGGATCGGCACCGGCAGGAACCAGAACAGGTTAGGCAGGGTAAACCAGCGGGCCGCGATGTCTGTGTGGGCCAGCGGCGTCCACAGGCTGACAATGCCCATCAGCACCAGTACGGCCAGTGCCAGCGGGCGACCCAGCTTGTGCATGCGCTCTTGCAGCTCGCCTTCGGTCTTCATGATCAGCCAGGTGCAACCCAGCAGGGCGTACGCCACGATCAGGGCAATACCGCAGAACACCGTGAACGGTGACAGCCAGTCCAGCCCGCCACCGGCGTACTGGCGGTTGACTACCGGCAGGCCATCAATAAAGGCCCCCAATGCCACGCCCTGAAAGAACGTCGCCACCAGCGAACCGCCAATAAAGGACTTGTCCCAGATATGGCGTTTTTCCGGGCGTGCCTTGAAGCGGAACTCAAAGGCCACGCCGCGGAAGATCAGGCCCATCAGCATCAGGATCAGTGGCAGGTACAACGCCGACAGCACGACCGAGTAGGCCAGCGGGAAGGCACCGAACAGCGCCGCGCCGCCCAGTACCAGCCAGGTTTCGTTACCGTCCCAGACAGGGGCGACCGTGTTCATCATCACATCGCGATCTTTCTCGCCCTTGATAAAGGGAAAGAGGATGCCGATCCCCAGATCGAAACCATCCATGACCACATACATCATGATCCCGAAGATGATGATGATTGCCCAGATAAGTGGCAGATCAATACCCATGACTCAATTCCCCTTCGTCAGGCTGTCGCTGTGGCCTTCATCTGTACCCTCATGGGCTGCAGACAGAGGACGGGCAGGCGTGCGTTGCTGGCCTGGGCCACCGTGGGTTTCGTCATCGCCTTCGTGGGTGATCGGGCCCTTGCGTACCAGACGCATCATGTAGCCCAGACCTACACCGAACAGCGAGAAATACACCACGACAAACATGACCAGCGTGATGCTCATTTGCGTGACGCTGTGGTTGGACGAAGCATCAGCCGTGCGCATCAGCCCGTAGACCACCCACGGTTGACGACCAATCTCGGTAGTAAACCAGCCCGCGAGGATCGCGATCAGGCCCGATGGCCCCATCCACAGCACCAGGCGCAAGAACCAGCGGTTCTCGTAGAGGGTGCCGCGTTTCCGCAGCCACACGCTCCACAGGCCGATAAAGATCATCAACATGCCCAACGCAACCATGATGCGGAAGGTGAAGAACACGATGGTCGAGTTCGGACGATCCGCTGCCGGATAGTCCTTCATGGCCGGGATCTGCTTGTCCAGACTATGGGTCAGGATCAGGCTGCCCAGGTATGGCACCTCGATCTTGTAGTCCGTGGTCTCGGTTTTCATGTTGGGAATGCCGAACAGAATCAGCGGCGTCGGTTCACCCGGCTTGTTTTCCCAGTGACCTTCGATCGCGGCGATTTTCACCGGCTGATACTCAAGGGTATTCAGGCCGTGGGCGTCACCAATAAAGGCCTGCACCGGCGCAACCACCAGGGCCATCCACATCGCCATCGAGAACATGCGACGAATGGCCGGTGTATTGCGACCGCGCAACAGGTGCCAGGCGGCCGAGGCACCTACGAAAAATGCCGTGGCAACAAAGGCGGCCGTGGCCATGTGCGCCAGACGGTAAGGGAACGACGGGTTGAAAATCACCGCCAGCCAGTCCACCGGAATGACTCGGCCATCGATGATTTCAAAACCTTGCGGGGTCTGCATCCAGCTGTTGGAGGCCAGAATCCAGAAGGTCGAGATCAGTGTGCCGATGGCCACCATGACGGTCGAGAAAAAGTGCATCCCGCGACCGACGCGGTTCCAGCCAAACAGCATGACCCCCAGAAAACCTGCTTCAAGGAAGAATGCGGTGAGTACTTCATAGGTCAGTAGCGGCCCGGTAACAGCACCGGCGAAGTCCGAGAACCTCGACCAGTTGGTACCGAACTGATAGGCCATGACCAGGCCCGACACCACGCCCATCCCAAAGTTGACGGCGAATATCTTCGACCAAAAGTGGTACAGGTCGCGGTAGGTGTCGTCACGGGTTTTCAGCCACATGCCTTCGAGCACCATGAGATAACTGGCGAGACCGATGGTAATGGCGGGAAAAAGAATGTGGAACGACACGGTAAACGCGAACTGAATTCGGGCGAGATCGAGAGCCTCCAAACCGAACATAAGTCTTCCTCTATCAGGTATCAGGTCGTTGAGGACCCGAGCGTCGCGCCCGGATCCAACTTCCCCGCAAGCCATGGCCGCTGCGAATCGCTGCTCGCTTTTTAACCACAACAAAAAGGGATCTGGCCGACTGGCCACTCAGACAAAACCGGAGAGGTTTTGATCTGGATCAAGCATGGTGGAAAGAGTAGTCCATTCCTGACACACGGCTAATGTGGTTTGTTGTCGCGTGACACGATGCCTCAGCCCTTGATATAGACCGTTGCAAGAAGTGCAGGGAATCGCAGAAATCCCTTATCAGGCTCCCGGAGATCATGATGTTTTGAGTCATTATTTGTTACAAAACAGTGATAATCTCGGCCTCCCCCAACCCTTCAGCACGATCCTCCCACATGACCAGCCAGCCCCTTCTGCTACGCCATCACCGACCCTTTGTGGCCTTCTGGTTTGCTCGCATCTTCACCGCCAGTGCATTTCAGATGCTGACAGTGGCCATCGGCTGGAACCTCTATCAGCTCACCGGCAACGTGATGGACCTGGGTTGGGTGGGCTTGATCGAGTTCGCTCCACGCCTGCTGTTCATGCTGCACACCGGGCATGTGGCCGACCGCTATGACCGCCGCAGGGTGGCCGCCGTGTGCCAGTCACTGCAGGCGATGATTGCCCTGACACTGGCCATTAGCAGTGCCAGCGACCATATCACCCGGGAAATGATCTTTATCCTAGCGTTTTTGCTCGGCGCGGCCCGCTCCTTCGAAATGCCTGCCACCCAGGCGCTGCTACCTTCCATCGTGCCAGTTGAACTGTTTCCCCGGGCCGTGGCGGCGGCACAAGCGGCACAGCAATCGGCCACCATCGTCGCACCGGCGTTTGGCGGCCTGTTGTATGCCTTTGGCAGCGTGTGGGTGTATGGCCCGAGCGTGGCGCTGTACCTGATTGCGGCACTGCTGATGAGCAACCTGCCAGCCCGTCAGTTGCCGTTGAACAAGGCCAAGGCCACGCTGGACTCATTGCTGGCGGGCATTCGTTTTATTCGCAGTCGCCCGGACGTGCTGGGCGCTATCTCCCTGGACCTGTTTGCCGTGCTGCTGGGCGGGGCCACGGCGCTGCTGCCGGTGTTTGCCAAGGATATTCTGCTGACCGGCCCCTGGGGTCTGGGCATGTTGCGTTCGGCACCGGCGATCGGCGCCTTGCTGATGTCATTGTGGTTGGCCAGATTCCCGGTGGAGCGCAAGGTGGGGCGCGTGATGTTCACCGCTGTGGGGGTCTTCGGCGTTGCCACCATCGCCTTCGGCCTGTCGACCTCGTTCTGGTTTTCATTGGCGGTACTGGTGGTACTCGGCGCGGCGGACATGATCAGCATGGTGATTCGCGCTTCGTTTGTGCAACTGGAGACTCCGGACGAGATGCGTGGCCGGGTGAGCGCGGTTAACGGTCTGTTTATCGGCGCGTCCAACCAGTTGGGGGAGTTTGAATCCGGGGCCACGGCTCACTGGCTGGGCACAGTGCCTGCTGTCGTGCTGGGCGGCGTCGGTACGCTGATTGTTACCGGGCTGTGGATAAAACTGTTCCCGGGGCTGGCCAATCGGGACCGGATGGTGGAAGAGCGCAATACCCTCTAGATATTCTGTTCCCGATCAAGCCCTTCCGTGGGAGCGAGCCTGCTCGCGAAAAGCGTTCGCGAGCAGGCTCGCTCCCACGGCGGAGGTTTTCTGTAGCCGCTGCTACCTTATATATAGCTTCACACCCAGCCGATTGTGCGGCGGTACCAGCGAACTGTTACTGAACTCGAACCAGCCACCGTTCTTGTTACCCAGATCAAAGGTGTACAAGTGCCCCACGGTGGTGCCTGAACCGTTACAGGCCACCAGCCCCTCGCCCTGATTGCATACCGGCGCCCGTACACCATCCACTTCCTGGCCGTCCAGTGTCACATTGGGCTGGCCGCCGTAACCGCGCTCCAGCACATAGACCTTGATATGGGGGCCGTTATGGTCGCAGCGGGTCTGCTCGCGACCATCGGACACATCCTCCACCGCACAGGAAACAGACGCTACCTTGAGGATCTCGACAGTGCTCAAAGGCATGGCAGGCGCAGCGCTGACAGCGGCACTTATAAAGAGGCCAAAACAGGCTGAAACAGGTTTGATGAAGTGCTTCATGGGTCCCTCCGAAAACTGGCACGCAGTATGCCTGCCACATCAAGGTTATAAAACATGGCCTCGCAAGGTAACCAAAGCAGCCATATCCACGAGCTGCTGGTATGATGCGCGGCTTTTTCCGACAGACAGAAAATCTTCAGGCGGTCCGCGTCTGTGCTTTGCTGTTGAAAACGATTTAATCACGGCGCATTTGGCGCCACGGGGACTGGCATGCTGGAAAGGCTGTTTCAACTCAAAGCACACAACACCAATGTGCGTACCGAGATACTTGCGGGTATCACCACCTTCCTGGCGATGGCCTATATCCTGTTCGTAAACCCGAGCATCCTCGGTGAAACGGGCATGGACAAGGGCGCCGTGTTTGTTGCCACCTGTCTGGCGGCCGCCATCGGTTCAGCCACCATGGGCATTATCGCCAACTACCCGATTGCACTGGCACCGGGCATGGGCCTGAACGCCTTTTTCACCTACACCGTGGTGCTGCACCTTGGCCATACCTGGCAGGTCGCGCTGGGCGCAGTGTTTATCTCGGCAGTGCTGTTCTTCCTGCTGTCGATCTTTCGCATCCGCGAATGGATCATCAACAGCATCCCGCTACCGCTGCGCTCGGCCATTGCCGCCGGTATCGGCCTGTTCCTGGCGCTGATCGCCCTGGGCAACGCCGGTATCGTGGTTGCCAACAAGGCTACCCTGGTAGGTATGGGCGATCTGGCTCAGCCAAAAGTGATCCTCGCCTCCCTGGGCTTTGCCCTGATCGTGGCCCTTGAAGCGATGAAAGTGCGCGGGGCGGTGCTGATTGGCATCCTGGCCGTGACCATTGCCTCGATTGCCATGGGCGTGACCGATTTCGGTGGTGTCGTGTCGATGCCGCCCTCCCTGGCTCCGACCTTCCTGCAGCTGGATATCAAAGGCGCGCTGGATATCGGCCTGATCAGCGTGATCTTTGCCTTCCTGTTTGTTGACCTGTTCGACAACTCCGGCACCCTGATCGGCGTTGCCAAGCGCGCCGGGCTGATGGGCAAGGACGGCCACATGCCGAAAATGGGCCGCGCCCTGATCGCCGACAGCACCGCGGCCATGGCCGGTTCGCTGCTGGGCACTTCGACCACCACCAGCTACATCGAGTCGGCAGCGGGCGTGAGCGCCGGTGGCCGTACCGGCCTGACCGCCATTGTGGTTGGCATCATGTTCCTGCTGGCGCTGTTCTTCTCGCCATTGGCGGCCAGCGTTCCAGCTTTCGCCACCGCGCCTGCGCTGATGTTCGTGGCCGTACTGATGATGAGCGGCCTGGCAGAAATCGAATGGGACGACGTAACTGTCGCCGCCCCGGTGGTAATCACCGCCCTGGCCATGCCGTTCACCTACTCCATCGCCAACGGCATCGCCTTCGGCTTTATTTCCTGGACCGTGATCAAGCTGCTGTCGGGCCGCGCCCGCGAGTTGAATGCACCGCTGATCATTTTGTCGGTTCTGTTTGTGGTCAAGCTGGGTTGGTTTAACGCATGAGTGCCTTGCCGTTTGATTCTGCTACCTACGCCGTTGAGCTTGAAGCCAAGGCCAACCGTCTGCGTGAGCTGCTGGCGCCCTTCGATGCGCCTGAGCCGCAGGTGTTCGACTCGCCGCTCAAGCACTTTCGCCTGCGGGCCGAGTTCCGTCTGTGGCGCGAGGGTGGTGAGCGTCACTACGCCATGTTTGCCCAGGACGACAAGCGCACACCGATCCTGATCGAAGACTTCCCGATCGCCAGCCTGCGCATCAACCAACTGATGCCCCAGCTCAAGGCTGCCTGGCAAGCCAGTTCGGCCCTGAGCCACAAGTTGTTCCAGGTGGAGTTCCAGACCACCCTGGCAGGCGATGCAATGGTCACCTTGTGCTATCACCGCCCGCTGGACGAGCACTGGCAAACCGCCGCCGAGCAGTTGGCCAAAGACCTGGATATCAGCGTGATCGGTCGCTCCAAGGGCAAACGTGTTGTGATTGGCCGCGATCATGTAGTCGAGAAGCTGGAAGTGGCAGGCCGCACCTTCACGTATCAACAGCCTGAAGGCGCGTTCACCCAGCCAAACGGTACGGTCAACCAGAAGATGCTCAATTGGGCATACGACGCACTGGGCGAGCGTTCGGATGATCTGCTGGAGCTGTATTGCGGCAACGGCAACTTCACCCTGCCGCTGGCTACCCGTGTGCGTAAGGTACTTGCCACCGAAATCAGCAAGACGTCGGTATACGCCGCGCTGAACAACCTGCGCGACAACGCTGTGGATAACGTCACGCTGGTACGCTTGTCGGCCGAAGAGCTGACCGAAGCCCTGAACGAAGTACGTCCGTTCCGTCGCTTGCAGGGCATCGACCTGAAAAGCTACGAGTTCGGCAGCGTCTTCGTCGACCCGCCTCGCGCGGGCATGGACCCGGACACCTGTGAGCTGACCCGCCGTTTCGACAACATCCTGTATATCTCGTGCAACCCGGCGACATTGGCCGAGAATATCGCCCAACTGCACGATACTCACCGTATCGAGCGCTGCGCGGTATTTGACCAGTTTCCGTGGACGCACCATATGGAATCGGGTGTGTTGCTGGTTCGTCGGTAAACACAGGTTCTGATACACCGTGTCGACCGAATCGCGAGCAAGCCCGCTCCCACAGGATCAGCGCAATACCTGTGGGAGCGGGCTTGCCCGCGATGGTAACGCCGCAATATGGCCATGTTTAATGGGCCCGAAAATACCCCGCCACCTGCCGCAAATCCCCCTCGTTCAACACCCCCGCGTAATACCTGAGCTGTACCCGTGCCAATAAATACGCATAGCGTGCCTCGGCCAGATCCCGCTTGGCACTGAACAACTGCTGCTCGGCATCCAGCACATCCAGATTGACCCGCTCGCCGCCACTCACGCTTTTCTGCGTCGCCTGCACCAGGGCACCGGCGGACTCCACCGCCATTTCATAGGCCCGCACCTTGGCCGCGGCACTGCTATTGAGGTTGTACTGCTTGCGCAGGTCCACCAGCGTGCTGGCTGTTTGCGCGTCCAGTTCATACTGGGCCTGGGACAATTGCCGCGCGGCCTGGCGGGTCGATGCCGACACCGATCCCCCCGCAAACAACGGCACGGTGAGCTGAATGCCGACACTGTTGGTGTCGTATTTCTGGTTATAGGTACTTTCGGAGTCAGAACTGGTCTGACGGCTGCTGGCATACAAGCTGAGTTTGGGTAAGTGCCCGGCCCGCTTGCGCTCCACCTCGTACTCAGCCGAGGTCAGCGCATGCTGCTGCGAGGCCAGTTCCGGGTTATTGGCCAGTGCCAGTTCGCGCCAGCTTTCAAAGCGCTGCGGCTCCAGCGGCGCAATCACAAAGTGCGCCGCCAGCGGGGCCAGCTGCTCGATCTGCAACGGCTCGCCAAGCATCGCCTCCAGCTCCCGCAGGGCAGCGTCCTGATTGTCTTGCGCCTCGATTTCTTCGGCCACCGCCATGCTCAGGCGTGCCTGGGTTTCCAGCACATCGGTGCGGGTCCCTTCCCCCCCTTTAAGGAGCCGCTGGTTAAGTTGCAAACGTTCGGCAAAAGCACGCTTTTGCGCACGGCTCAGCTCAATGCGCTCCTGCGCCAGCAAGGCCTGGCTATAAGCATTGAGCAGCCGCACCGCCAGATACTGGCTTTTGCTGCGAAAGCGTTCATCAGAAAACAACGCCTGTGCCGCGCCCTGGCGGAATCGTGCGTAGGCTTCGTAGTCCAGCAGCGGTTGCTGCAAGGTCAAGGTTGCCGCATAACTGCGGTAGTCGCGATCGGTCCGGGTGCTGGCCTGGGTGACTTCAGACTCGTTGCGTGAGTTGTTGTAGTTCCACGACAGGGTCGGCAGCAACGCGGAGCGGCCAAGGGCGCGGTTCTCCTCACCGGCGGCACGCTCTTCGATGGCGGCCTGGAAGGTCGGGTCATTGCGCACGGCCAGATCGTAGGCGTCCAGCAACCCCAATGCCTGCACCGGCCCCGTGCACACCATCAATAATCCACATACAAACTGGCGCACGGTCATTCTTCCACCAATGCCATGTGAGTACGGTCGAGCAGCGGTTTGAACAGGTAATTGAGCATCGAGCGCTCGCCCGTGCGCACAAATGCCTCAACCGGCATGCCCGGGCGAATCTGCAACCCTGCCAACTGGGCCATGCCTGCTTCAGTGACCTGGGCACGCAGTGTGTAAAACGGCTCGTCCGTGCGTTCATCGACCTGGCGATCCGCCGACACCAGCATCACTTCCCCCGCCACCCGCGGCGTGGTGCTCTGGCTAAAGGCCGAAAACATCAGCTCCACCGGCAACCCGGCGTGCACCTTGTCGGCCAGCTCGACCGGCACCCGGGCCTCGACCAGCAGGGGCTCGCCCTGGGGCACGATTTCCATCAGCGCCTGACCGGGCTTGATCACCCCACCTTCGGTAAACACATCCAGCCCCACCACAATCCCGGCCACCGGCGCACGCAGCTGGCTGTTGGCCAGTTCAAACTCGGCCGACGCCAGCCGATTGCGCAGGTCTTCAGTGCGAACCCGGGTATCGGCCAATTGCGTACGCACTTCCTTTTGATACTCCTCGGCCAATTGCCGGATTTTCAGACGCATCTCCAGCACTTGTCGCTGCAATTGGCCGATGCGACCGTAGTCTTCACTGATCGAACCCAGCACCTGGGCGTACACCCGCTCGCTGTCCAGCAGACGATTGCGCGGGATATAGCCTTCACGGGCCAGCTCACGCAAACCTTGCAACTGCTCGGCCAGTGCCGTGCGTTGCAGTACCTTGCTGGCCTGGGAGTCACGTACCCCACGCAACTGCGCCTCGGCGCCCGCGATGCTTTCATCGATGCCTTGCTGATCCAGCAGCAACGCCTGACGCCGGCTATCGAACAATTGCCGTTGCAAAGCCAGATTGGACGCCACCTCCGGCTCGCTCGCCAATGCCGTCAACTCGGTGGGAAAGCTCACACTGGCCACACCGTCGCGCTCGGCATTAAGCCGCGCTTCACTGGCCAGCGAGCCATAAAACTGGCTGCGCAAGGATTGGGCCTGACCCAGCAGCGGGGTTTCCTTCAAGCGAATCAGTACCTGGCCTGCGGCCACCTTGTCGCCGTCGCGCACGTCGATGCGCTCAACAATCCCGCCGCTGGGGTGTTGCACCACTTTGCGATGGCCCGAAACCATCACCTTGCCCGACACCGCAACGCCCTTATCCAGCGGTGCCAATGCGGCCCAGCCGAGAAATCCGAGAAAGCCGCCGAGCATCAACAACCAGCCCAGGCGCGCATATCGGGTGTCATCCAGTTGCAGCACATTGCTGTCGCCAACGGCCTTGGCATTTAACTGCGTCATGCCTTGTTCGCCTCTGCCGTACCGAGCCGGTAGCTCACGTTCATCGCCGGCTTGGGCGCCGCAGGTTTAGCTGCAGCGGGCGCGCCGAGCACCTTGGCCGTGGGGCCAAAGGCTTGTAGCTGGCCTTCGCGCAGGATCAACAGTTGGTCGGTGAGGGTCAGCACATTGGGTTTGTGGGTGATCAAAATCAGGGTTCGCTTGTGCTGTTTGAGCTGGGTAATGGCCTGCAACAAGGCCTGCTCCCCGGCTTCATCGAGGTTGGAGTTGGGTTCGTCGAGCACGATCACCGCAGGCAGACCGTACAGCGCGCGGGCCAGGCCGATGCGCTGCTTCTGCCCGCCGGACAAACCAGCGCCACCCTCGCCCAGGCGCGTTTCATAACCGTCGGGCAATTGCAGAATCAGTTGATGCACACCCGCCAGTTGCGCGGCGGCCAGTACCTTATCGGCATCCACCTCGGCAAAGCGTGCGATGTTTTGCGCGATGGTGCCGGCAAACAGCTGAATGTCCTGGGGCAAATAACCCAAGTGCGGGCCAAGCTGGTGTTTGTCCCACTGCGACAGCTCGGCACCGTCCAGCCGCACCTTGCCCGCCAGCGGCTGCCATACGCCGATCAGCAGCCGGGCCAGGGTTGACTTGCCGCAACCAGAAGGCCCGATCACCCCCAGCACCTGCCCGGCCGGCAGGGTAAAACTCAGGTTGGCCAGGGTGGCGCGACGGGTACCGGGCGCACTGGCGCTCAATTGCTCCACCGCCAGCTCGCCCCGTGGCGCGGGCAAAGCCATGCGTTGCGCCCGAGCCGGATAGCTGTGCAGCAAGGCTTCGAGACGCTGATAGGCCAGCCGCGCCGAACTCCACTGTTTCCACACGCCGATCAACTGATCGATGGGGCTCAACACCCGGCCCATCAGAATGGAGCCGGCAATCATCATCCCGGCCGTGATCTGCCCCTGCACCGCCAGCAAGGCACCGAGGCCAAGCACCAGGGATTGCAGGGCCAGACGCACGCCCTTGGACCAGGCACTGACGGTGGCGGTTTTTTCGCTGGCCAGATTCTGCTGCGCCAAAAAGGCCGTGTGCTGCGCCAGCCAACGCCCGCGCAAGGTGTCGAGCATGCCCATGGCTTCAATGGCCTCGGCATTGCGCAGATGCGCGCTGGCCTGCTGGGTGGCCTGCACCGACAACTCGCTGGCGGCCTTGAGCGGCGCTTGGGAAACGCGCTGATTGACCCACGCCAGCAGCATCAACAGCACCGCGCCGCCCAGGGCCAACAGCCCCAGCCAGGGGCTGAACATAAAGATCACAAACAGATACACCGGAAACCACGGCGCGTCGAAAAACGCGAACAGCGCATTGCCCGTCGCGAACTGGCGCAGGCTGGTGAGGTCATTCAACGCCTGCCCTGCTGCCGGACTGCCGGTGCGCAATTGCGCCTCGAAAGCGGCGTCGTAGACGCGCTGATTCAAGCGCATGTCCATCTGCGTGCCGAGGCGGATCACCACCTGGCTACGCACCCACTCCAACGCCCCCATCAGGCCAAACAGGCCGAGGATCATCAGCGTCAGCATCAACAGGGTCATTTGATTGCCCGATGCCAACACCCGGTCATATACCTGCAGCATGTACAGGGCCGGGGCCAGCATCAGTAAATTGATCACGGCCGAGAACAGGCCGATATTGAAAAAAGCACGTTTGTAGGCCGTCAAGGCAGCCAGCATCTCGTTGGCTTTGGGCCGGGTCATGGAAAGATTCCGAGGATATGGGCCGAAAACCCTGTGGGAGCTGGCTTGCCTGCGATGCAAGCGGCGCGGTCTGACTGCCAGACCATGCCGATGCCATCGCGGGCAAGCCCGGCTCCCACAGGATTGGAGTTCACTGAGGTGGGCGGGAGTTACGCCGCCAGTGCCCAGTCCTGAGCCACATCCAGCACGCCCACCAGGCTGATATCAGCCGCCAGTGGTGCATCGGCGTGAGCCAGGCCGGCCGCAGCCAGTTGGTCGAAGGTCGAATCGGTAGACAGGCCGAACCCGCTCAGCAGGTTGTTGAGCACGCCTTCCAGACCCGATACGTCGCCTTTCATCAGGCCGTAGATCACGTCCTGAACAGCGTTGCCCGCACGGCCGGCATCGCTGGCGGCAGACAGGTCGAGGCCGTTGAAGGAGACGGTGTAGTCGCCCAGGCCAAACGCGCTACCCGAGCCGCCAGTCAGCACTTCACCCAAACTCACGCTGTCCAGTTCACCCCACAGGTAGTGGTTCATGTTGTCGCCAGCAGAGACTTTAGGGTCATACACATAATGCAGGCCATTGTTGGTATCGCTTCCTGCGATAAAGGCGTAGTCCGACTTATTGGCACCATGCGTCGCATACTGCTCACCATCTTGAGCGCTAACACCACTGTTGAAACCACCGGTATTACTTAGACCGTGACCCGCAGTTTTAAAACCTTGAGCCCAGTCGCTGAGTACGTCACCAATCGAATCAGAACCAATAAACGAGCTGTAGTTAATCGAAATAGTCATGACTTGAGTTTCTTCCTTAGATAGTTTCAGTGAAGTGGCGTACAGCGATGCACGCCTTTGCTCACAACGAGCAATCTTTTATATAACGAAGCAAACAGCCCGTTATTTAGAATTTATATTCGAGCATGCCGCTCAATGTCCGACCGCGCGCCATGCTCAAGTTGCTGGCATCTCCCATGGCCACAAAGTAGGCTTCGTCGGTAGCGTTCTCTAACGACAAGGTAATATTCAACGTGTTCGTCGGCCAGTAACTTGCATACAGGTCGTACACGCTGTATTTAGGCCAGAGTGCTTGCTCTATACCGTTGTAACTCCACTCATTCAAGCTCGCGTCATTACCAGGGCTGTAGCGCAAGCGTATCCCAGTGTCCAGGCGCCGCTCAAGAAAACGAGCTCCGACCGTTAGAGACCCTCGATCTGCGGGTATATGCGCCGCATTACCCATGATAGCCCCGCAAGTGATTGCGTTGTTTCTGTCAGGGTCATCGAGCCATTCAGAGACTCGAGTATTGGTGTAGCCAATCGTGCCATTAGGCCGGGTATAGGGCACTTTGATTATCTTAATAACCTCACCCCTTTTTTTGGCCCCACCCATATAGAATTCATTTGAGCAAAAGTCATTACTGCCAATCATATGCGTATAACTCAGATTGGTATACAACCGCCCCATGTCGTAGTTCAACTGATATTCGACACCTCGAAAACGGGTCTCAGCCAGGTTATTCACATATGCCGAACGACCCGGCGTGGAAATGTCGTCCGAACCTGGTAGAGAGACGCCATAATTTAAAAACGAGAAGTTCTTGATGTTGTTATCAAAGTAAGCAACTTTCACCCCGAGCCGATCATTATTAAAGAACAGGGATTCTTTAAAGATATTTAACCCGAACTCCCATTCCTGGTTTTCCTCAGCTTTCAGGTATGGATTGGGGTAAACCCGCTCCGGCGCATTCCCCCCATGGGGCCGCCCGGTCATAAACACCTCAGTCACCGCCGGCGGGCGCCAGCCCTGACCCCACCGCCCATAAAACTGCAACCAGTCAACTCCGGGTTTTACCCCTATACCAAACGTCGGAGAAAACTTGCCTTCTTCACGATCGGAATCATAGAAATAAACATTTCTTACAGAACTCCCCGATGTCATCACCTCGCCACCATTCTCCCCTGGAGTGACTGGCGCTTGCCATAAGCTCATGCCTGTCTTGCCTTCCAGACGATAGCGGTCATAACGCAACCCGGCATCCAGCGTCAGCCAATAGCTGTACTGGTAGTGCAGGTTATTGAACAGGCTGGCCATGGTACGTTTACCTTCCGGGTCAGCACCCTCAACCCAGGGCAGATCGGTCTCATTCTCTGCAGGCACCAGATTGTTCTTGGACTTAAAGATGTCCTGATAACTCTCCAGGCCATAGTTCCAGCTCAGTTGCCCGTAGTTGTTGAAGTCAAACCGGGACGTGTTTTCTACCTGAAAGCCCCATGTACTGGTGCGAAACTCATCTTCGTAACCATCAAATGCATTACCACTATCAGCCGACGCTTTGTGGGGGGCATTACGTCGATCAAGCTGCGTATTGACGTAATAAAGTTTACTTTTGAAGTCGATCAGCTCGTTATCCGGGTTGTAGCTGTAGTCCAGCGCCAGGTTGCCGGTATTGATATTGCTTTTACCGGTACGAACATAGTCATAACCATCCTTCGTCGCATTGAGGTTGGTCCATGCGTCAGCGCTATCGCTGTCGGTTTCCAGGTAAGTGAACTGCGCTCGCTGGTCGTTGGGCAGGTTCAGCCCGAACTTGACCATCTGCGAACGGGTCACACTGCCGGTATCGCCTACTTCACTGGACAGCCAGTCTTTCCAGGCTTCGCGATATTTGTTCTTGCTGAGAATATTTACGCCCAGGTTATCGGCGTTTTGCCGACCGGTACGGTAGTCACCAAAATGGCGTTCGCTATAAGCGACCAAAACATCGCCAAGATCATTGCCAAATGCGAAGACGCCACCGCCATTGAAATAGGTGCCATTACCCAATTTACCGATACCGCTGCCAGCCCGGATGCGCCCGCCGTACTCTTTGCCGTCTTTCAGGAACTCGCTGGCTTGCAGGGTGTTAAAGCTGGCAATGCCTCCCAATACGCCAGCACCGCCCATACCGGACTGGGCACCTTTGTCGATTTCAACGCTGGAGACCATTTCCGGGTCGATCAGCATCACGCCATTGCGTTGCTGGTGGCCGTTGACATTGAAGTTCTGGCGCATGCCGTCAACGTTCATGTTGACCCGGCCATAGTCCTGAATCCCGCGGATATTGACCGACAGGCCCTGGTCACGCTGGTTGACGGCGGTGTACACGCCCGCGGTTTCTTCAAGCATGTCAGCGGCATGACGGGGGGCACGCTTGTTGATTTGCTCACGGGTAATGACAGCGACGGAGGATGGGGTCTGGTACACCCAATCCGCAGTATTACCCTCACTGGCCGTCACCGAGGTAGTACCCAGGGCCAGGGCACCGTTGTGTTCGCCGCTGACGCGGGTCAGGGTGATCTGCCGTTCGCCGGTAAAGCGATACTCCACCGGGTTGTTGCCCAGCAAGCGCGCCAGGCCTTCCTGCACGCCAAGGTCGCCATTCAGCGCCACGGAGCTCAGGCCGCGCAGCATCTGGCTGTCAAACAGCACTTGCAGGCCCGCCTGTTCGGCGAAGATCAGCACGGCCTTGTCCAGCGGCTGGGCCGGAATATGGAAGGCGATAAATTCTTGCTGAACGGCGCTGCTGACTTTTTCTGCGGCCTGCACCGGCATTTGCGCCGCCAACAGGGCGACAATCCCGACATGAACTGCAAAGGCTAACCGACTTGCGGATTGCACCCCTTTGCGCTGACTACCCATCATTTTTATTTTCCCCAGGCTTACGAGCTGCTTTGCGAATGAATCTCAATAGCAAGACGTAAGATGGGGGAAAAGTCAGTAAAGGTTTTTGCGATTAATTTTCAAAAAGCGCTGCAGAGCTTTGTGGTGGCTCAATACACCAGGCTCACGCCCGCCAGTTCGACGCGCTGCACCTGCAACTCCTGGGTAAGGGTGTGCAGGGCGCTGTCGAGCATTTCGAGGCGGAATACGCCGCTGACCTGTCGACTGGCCAGGGCCGGGTTGGCCAAGATGATCTGGCCGGGGCGATAGCGGTTGAGCTGCTCGATCACATGGCCCAATGGCTGGCGGTCAAATACCAGCACACCACGGCGCCAGCTGGTGGCTGCGCTCAAGTCGAAACCGGGCAGTTTTTCTACACCCTGCGCTGCGCTGTAGCGGGCGCTCTGGCCCTCCTCAAGGGTTTGCTGCGCTGCGCCTTGGGCCGGCGGCGTTTGCAGGCTCACGGCAACGCTGTGTTGCAACACGCCGACCCAGGCCTGATCGCGGCTTTCGCGGCCCACCACAAATTGCGTGCCCAGCGCTCGGGTACGCCCGCCCGCACTTTGCACCACAAAAGGCCGGGTTTCGGCTTCGTCCATGGGCGCCACGTCAAACACCGCCGAACCCGCCAGCAGGCTGATACGCCGCTCGCCAGTGTCGTAGTCGATGCTGATGGCACTGGAGGCATCCAGCTGTACCGAGCTGCCGTCGTCGAGCTGAACCGTGCGGATTTCTCCCGCACCTGTGCGGTAGTCGGCCTGCATCTGTATCAGTATCGTCGGGCCGCTAAACCAGCCAACTGCGACTACCAACGACAGCACTGCAGCACGTCCGGCCCAGCGCAACGGCCGTCGACGTCGGCTCACAGGCGCGGGTCGGGCTTCTGCTGGTCGCTGGCGATGGGCAACAGGCCGCGGCTCCAGCGCCAAATCCCCCAGCGCTGCCCAGGTCTGCTCGGCAAAGCGCAAGGCCTCTGGATGGCGCTTATCGGCCGCCAGCCACTGCTCCAGCTGCGCCTGCGCCTCCTCGCTCAACGCACCCGCGTGCAGACGCACCGCCCACTCGGCGGCCGCTTCAGTAATGCTCTGCTGTTCGGGGCCTTGGCTCATCAGGTGTGAATCTCTATTTCTCGTTATATATAAGCAGTGACGTCTCGCCGGCTAAAACTCAGTAAGCCGTTCATCCACATATTTGAAAGTTATTTCTCTGGCTCTTGTAGACGCTGCATGACGTAAGCCAAGGCTTTCGACAGATGCTTTTGCACCGAGCTGTCGGAAATTTCAAGATGGCGCGCAACTTGAGCATGGGTCATGCCCTCGATGCGGTTGAGACGGAAGATTTCCTGGGTGCGTTCGGGCAATTCGGACAATGCCTGCTTTAGAGCCATGCGCTGTTGTTCAGCCATCGCCTGGGCCTCCAGCCCTGCCATTTCGTCTTCGATTTCGGCCAGTGCTTCATGGGGGACCGTATCGGTCTTGCGCCGGGTTTCCTGGCGGATATGATCGACCAGCAGGTTGCCAGCAATGCGATAGAGGTAACCGGGGGAGTTGTCGATGTGCTCTTTGCGGCCACGCTCGGCCATGCGCAGAAAACTTTCCTGCACCAGGTCCGCGGCCAGCTGTGGGTCTCGTACCTTGCGCGCCAGATACCCGCGCAGGGTACTGGCATGCTTGAGGAACAAGCCCTTGAGATCCGTATCCAACAAACCGACTCCCTGAGCATGAAGGAAAGGGGCCGCTATCTTACTTTTTGTCGAGAATGATTTTCAATTGGTATTGTGTTTCATTAGTACAAAGTGTGCCGCCTGTTCACGCCTGCAAATAGCGCAATACGGCATCACACATCATGTCGCGCTGACGCTGCTTGACCTGCAGATCAGAGAAGTCGACCTGGAAAATTTCACCCAGGGTGTAGCGATTCGATACCCGGTAAAAACAGAACGAGCTGACCAGCAAATGCACATCCAGCGGGTTGAGCCCGGCGCGGAACACCCGTTGTTCAACGCCGCGCTGCAGGATGTTTTCAAGTGCCTGTACGATCGTGTCGTTCATGGCCTTGATGCCTTCGGAGCGCTTGATGTATTCACCCTTGTGGATATTTTCGATGCTGACGATACGCACAAAATCCGCATTCATGTCGTGGTGGTCGAAGGTGAATTCCACCAGTCGTTGAATCGCCAGAACCGGCTCAAGCTGATCCAGATTCAAACAGCTTTCGATGCTGCGGATTTCGCCGTACAACTTCTCCAGCACCTCGACGTAGAGCTGCTCCTTGCTGGTGAAGTAGTAATAGATCATGCGCTTGGAGGTTTTAGTGCGCTCGGCAATCGCATCCACCCGCGCCCCCGCCAGGCCTTGTTCGACGAACTCGACAATGGCTTCTTGCAGGATATTTTCCCGGGTCTTTTCAGGGTTGTTCTTACGGCTTTTGCGCGGTTCGACTACCGGTGCCGTGGCGCCGGTATCGACTTCTGGAGTATTGGTCATTAAAGGCTCACGGCCAGGTTGGAGTGCCCGGGATTATGGGGCGCCCCGCCCCATGAAGGAAGTCGCCCTACAACTTTGCCTGACGCACCGCACCACTGCGTGACTTGGCCATCGCCGCCAGGCGCACCGCAACGTTCGCCGCGCCATACCCGGCATAGCCATTTTTGCGTTGCAGCAGCTCGAAGAAAAACCGCCCTTCAAACGCCTCGGTGTACACATGAAACAGCTCGCCACCCTGGGCATCGCGGTCATACAGCACGTTGAAATAGGCCAGTTTGCTCAGGAATTCGTCATCGAAATCGAAGCGTGCAGCCAGGTCGTCGTAATAATTGAGCGGGATATCCAGCAGCGGCACGCCTGCGGCTTTGGCGCGACTGACTTCGGCGAACAGGTCGTCACACTCAAAGGCTATATGGTGCACACCCGAGCCGCGATAACTCGACAGAGCATGTGAGATGGCGGTGTTTCTGTTCTCGGAGATATTCAGCGGCAAGCGAATCGAGCTGCAACGACTACGCAGCGCGCGGCTCTTTACCAGACCATAGGGGTCGGGGAGCACCACTTCGTCATCGGCTTCGAAATCCAGCAGGCTCTTATAGAACAGTACCCAGCTGTCGAGGCTGTCGGCGGGTAATGCCGTCGCCATATGATCGATGCGTTTAAGGCCGCCCTGGGGTGATGGGGCTGACGTGAGGTTGAAGTCAGATTCATACAACGGCTTGCCGGTAGCGTCTTTGTCCACCAGATAAATCAGGCTGCCATCGGGCGCACGCACTGCCGCCAGCTCCAGTTCGTTAGGGCCGACCAGCCCGCGATAAGGCTGCCCCTTGTAGGCCACGGCACGGGCCAGTGCGCTGGCACTGTCTTGCACCCGAATGGCAGTGGCACATAAAGACGGACCGTGGGCTTCAAAAAAGTTATGAGCAAAAGAATAGGGTTCGGCGTTGAGGATCAGGTTGATATCACCCTGGCGCAGCAAGCTCACATTTTTTGAGCGGTGCTGCCCGGCCTTGCTGAAACCCAATCGCTCAAGCCAGTGGGTCAGTTGCGCGCCCTGGCTTTCATCCACGGCAAATTCGAGAAACTCGATGCCATCGTACGAACTGGCAGCGGGCGGGGCGAACAGTGGCTCCAGGGTAGCGACCGGGGCATTTTGCAGGGCAAGCCGCTCGCGGGTTTTCTCTTCCAGATACAGCAAAGAACGCAAGCCATCGGCCGCATTGGCGCGGGGCGGAGCGGCGCGAAAACCGTCGTTGAAGATCTCCAGCGACAGCGGCCCGGTGTAGCCACTTTGTATGATCGGTGCCAGGAAGCCTGGCAGATCGAACTCGCCCTGCCCCGGGAAACAGCGGAAATGACGGCTCCATTCCAGCACATCCATCGCCAGAATCGGGGCGTCTGCCATCTGTACAAAGAAGATTTTGTCACCGGGAATCTGCGCAATGCCACTCGGGTCACCCTTGAGGGACAGGGTGTGGAAGCTGTCGAGCAATACGCCGAGGTTGGGGTGATCGACCTCGCGCACCAGGTCCCAGACCTGTTGCCAGGTGTTGACATGACGGCCCCAGGCCAGGGCTTCGTAACCAATACGCAGATTGCGCGCCCCGGCGCGCTCGGCGAGCAGGCTCAGGTCATCGAGCAGAATCTGCCGGTCACCCACCGAATCCGTTGCGGCATTGCTGCACACCAGCACCAGATCGGTGCCCAGCTCCTGCATCAGGTCAAACTTGCGTTCGGCGCGGTCGAGGTTGCGGGCCAAACGGTCGCGGCGGCAGCCTTCAAAATCACGAAACGGCTGAAACAGGCTTATTTCCAACCCCAGATCGGTACATATCTGACGCACCTCTCGGGGGCTGCCGTCATAATACAGCAGGTCGTTTTCAAAAATTTCGACCCCGTCAAAACCTGCCGCCGCAATGGCATCGAGCTTCTCCGGCAGGGTGCCGCTCAAGGAAACCGTGGCGATCGAACGCTTCATTTATAACTCCCAGGATTGGCGCAGCCTGCAGGCGACGGCATTTCTTAATGGCTTGATTATTAAGGGCGCCCTATTATTGAGCAACCAATCTGTACCAACCGGTTAGTTTTGCGTGCGATTATCGAACAATATGGCCTATCTTGAATTGACGACTTTTTGTCCACTCGCCACCATCAAGCCCGTACTCCCTGCGTCACTTGTTGTGCAACACCACATAAAAATTCCAAGAAACGGGTAAACATCCATGGTCCCTTCTCCGACTGCACGCACCACTTCTGCCCATGCTCCAAACGCAGGAATCGGTGACAAGATTCGCGGCACCCTGGCGACTGGCAAAACCCGTTGGGGCATGCTCGCACTGGTGTTTTTCGCCACCACCCTCAACTTTATCGACCGTGCTGCCCTGGGCGTAATGCAACCGATCCTGGCCAAGGAGATGAGCTGGACGGCGATGGATTACGCCAACATCAACTTCTGGTTTCAGGTGGGCTACGCCATCGGCTTCGTGCTGCAAGGCCGACTGATCGACCGTGTCGGGGTCAAGCGCGTGTTCTTCTGCGCCGTGTTGCTGTGGAGCCTGGCCACCGGCGCCCATGGCCTGGCCACTTCGGCGGTGGGTTTTATGATCTGCCGCTTTATTTTAGGCATCACTGAAGCCGCCAATTACCCGGCCTGCGTAAAAACCACGCGCCTGTGGTTCCCGGCCAGCGAGCGCGCCGTGGCCAGCGGCATCTTCAACGCCGGCACCAACGTAGGCGCCATGTTCACGCCGATGATGTTGCCGCTGGTACTGCATGTGTGGGGCTGGCAGGCGGCCTTTTTGTGCATGGCAGCCTTGGGCGGTATCTGGCTGATCTTCTGGGGTTTGAAGTACTACAACCCGGAAGAGCACCCGACCGTCACCAAGGCCGAGCTGGACTACATCCAACAAGAGAAAGAGCCTGAGCAAACCACCGTCTCGTTCGGCACCATCCTCAAGATGCGCGGCACATGGGCATTCGCCTTGTCCTACGCCATGACGGCACCGGTGTTCTGGTTCTACCTGTACTGGCTGCCGCCGTTCCTGAACCAGCAATACAACCTGGGCATCAGCGTGACGCAAATGGGCATCCCGCTGATCATCATCTACATCACTGCCGATTTCGGCAGTGTGGGCGGCGGGATCCTGTCATCGGTTCTGATCAAACGCGGCATGGCGGCAGTCAAGGCGCGCCTGGTGTCGATGCTGTTGTGTGCCATCAGCATCATCGGCGTGGTCATGGCCGCAGGCTCCAGCCAGCTGTGGGTCGCAGTGGGCGCCATTGCCCTGGCCCTGGGTGCGCACCAGGCCTGGACGGCCAACGTGTGGAGCATGGTGATGGACTACACGCCCAAACATATGATGGGCACCGTGTTCGGCTTTGGCGGCATGTGCGCTGCGATCGGCGGGATGTTTATGACCCAGTTCGTGGGCTATGTGCTGACGGTCACCAACAATAATTACACCTTGCTGTTCACCATGATTCCAGCGATGTACTTCATTGCGTTAGTGTGGATGTACTTCATGGCACCGCGAAAAATCCCGCAGGTTTAGCGCATAGAACACCGAGGTATTCGATGACATTACCCACACCCCTTTCGGGGGTGAACCAACCCTTGAAGGGCATCTTGCTGATTGTGACGGCCACAGCGCTGTTCTCCAGCCATGATGCGCTGTCCAAGTACCTCAGTGGTTTTTACCCGGTGGTGATGGTGGTGTGGGCACGTTACCTGGTGCATACCGTATTGATGGCAGGGATCTTTCTGCCGCAGTCGGGGTTGCGTGTACTGCGCAGCAAACGGCCTTTGCTTCAGGTGTTGCGGGCTATCTGCCTGCTGGGCTCGGGCCTGTTCTTCACCTATGGCTTGCTGTTTATCCCGCTGGCTGAAAATACCGCGGTCAACTTTCTGGCACCGCTGCTGGTGGCGGCTTTGTCCGGGCCGCTGCTGGGCGAGACGGTCACGCGCGGGCAATGGTTGGCGGTGGTGTGCGGCTTTATCGGCGTGGTCATCATCATCCACCCGGGTGGCGAACTGTTTACCCCAGCGGTGTTATTGCCGATGGCGGCGGCGTTGTGCTTTAGCTGCTATCAAATCCTCACGCGCAAACTCAGCGCGTACGACAGCCCTACCACCAGCAACTTTTTTGCCGGGCTGTTCAATGTGCTGGTGATGAGTGCGCTGGTGCCTTTTTTCTGGCAAACGCCAACCCTGACCCACGGCCTGCAAATGCTGGCTTTGGGCAGCCTGGGCATGACTGCGCACTTGCTGCTGACCCAATCGTTTCGCGTTGCTGCACCGGCATTGCTGGCGCCATTCAGTTACTGCCAGATCGTATTCTCGGGGATATTGGGCTGGTTGCTATTTGACCACACACCAGATCTGGCCAGCCGGGTCGGTATTGCGATTATCTGTGCCAGCGGGTTGGCGGCGGCGTGGCAGCAGCGGCGCAGCCGCACATAATTCCCGTAGCAGCTGCCGAAGGAACGAGGCAGCTGCTACAGATTTTGCATTTGCCTCATATCCTTTTAAAAGTCGAAAAACACCGTCTCGCCTTCGCCCTGAATGCGGATGTCAAACCGATAGGCCGTTTTGCCATTTACTTCGCAACGCTGGGCGATCAGGGTTTCACGCCGTTGCGGCTGTTCGATCAGGTTAAGCACCGGGCACTTGGCATTGGCTTCTGGCTCATCGCTAAAGTACAGCCGCGTCTGCAAATGGATGTTGATACCCCGGGCAAACAGCGACACGTTGATATGCGGCGCCATCGGCACGCCAGCTGCGTTGTTCACCACGCCCGGCTTGATGGTATTGAGTGTCCACTCACCCGCATCGAAGGTGGTGGCGGTGCGACCAAAGCTGTTGAAGGCTTTTTCCGAGTCGAAGTTTTCGTCATAGACCCCTTTATGGTCGGCTTGCCAAAGCTCCAGAAAAGAGTCGCGCACCAGGTGGCCATTACCGTCATAAACGTTGCCAAACAGCACAATATGCTCGCCCGCAGCATCGGTTCTGGCCATTTCGCTCCAGATTTCCTCTGGACGCGACGGGTTGCCGGCCGCAGCCAGCGCCAGGCCGATATGCACGTAGGGGCCAGCAGTTTGCGATGGGGTTTCCGGTAGCAGTTCGATAGGCATGACGGGGCTCCTCAGCAGTTTTCGAAGTGAGTCTGGCGCTGACCGCGCAGCACAATGTCAAAACGATAGGCCAGACAATCCATCGGATTGGCCGCGCCCATGTCCAACCGGGCAATCAGGCTCTGCACGGCATCGGCGTTGGTAATCGATTTGACGATCGGGCACATGGGGATCATCGGATCACCTTCGAAGTACAGCTGGGTAATCAGGCGCGTGGCAATCGAGGGGCCACTGATGGAAACGTGGATATGCGCCGGGCGCCAGTCGTTTGGCCCGTTGCGCCACGGGTAGGGCCCTGGCTTGACAGTGCGAAAGCTGTAATAACCTTCACTGTCGGTCAAGGTGCGGCCTACGCCGCCGAAGTTTGGGTCCAGCGGCGCCAGGTAGCGGTCGTTCTTGTGACGATACCGACCGCCTGCGTTGGCCTGCCAGATTTCCACCAAGGTATGAGGAATCGGCTTGCCATATTGATCGCGCACGCGACCTGCCAGGATGATTCGCTCGCCTATCGGCAAACCACCATTATTGAAATTCAGCAGCAAGTCGTTGTCGAACTTGCCTAACTTAAGGTGGGAAAAGTCAGGCCCGCTGGTCTCACTCACCGATTGCGGGATGCTCACCAGCGCCTGACGCGGGGAACGGGCAATGGAAGTCTTGTAGTCAGGGGTCAGAGCTTTGGGGTGCCAGTTGCGGTCACGGATGATAAAGCGCCGGCTGTCTGCATCAGACATGTCGATCTCCTGTTGTTTTTATAAAGGCTGGGCGCCAGTTTTAACCAACAGGGGCGTAACGACTATTGAAAAGGCCAGGCCTATCCTTAACCAAATGGTTATGGATAAATGCCTTCGCCGTAAGCTTGGCCCAATTCACGCAAAACCTCGACACACCCTTGCGCTGCCACCGACATCGGCACATGGGCGTTGCTGCAAATACCGATCGAACCGCCCGGCTCACGCTGGCCCAGGTCGATTTCTTGCAGCTCGCCACTGGCCAGGTCCAGGCGCACGGCATCCAGCGGGGCGATCCACACCGCATCGTTGCGCAGCACATAACGCCGGCTGAGGGTGATCGACAGGGTTTCCAGGCGCTGGCGGGACTGGCTGATGCCGCACTGCACAAACAGGCTGTCGGCAAAGGTGCGAATGGTGGTGTTGGCCAATGGCAAAACCAGCGGGTAATTTTCCAGCTGGCTGCGGTCCAGCGGTCCCCGGATCAAGGGGTGATCTGCGCGCACCACCAGGGTCATGGATTCGCTGTAGAGATGCTCAAAATTCATACCCTGAATTTCCGGGCTATCGGTCATGCGCCCCACTACCAAATCGACATCGCCTACCCGTAACTGCGATAACAGATAGGCGCTGGGCCCGGTCACGACGCTCACCACCAGCGACGAATGCCTGGCGTGCAGGCGCTGCACCAACTCGGGTATCAGCAGGCTTTCTACCGTCGACAACACCCCCAGACGCACCGTACCGCCCACGTATTCGCCACCCCGCAGAGCATTCACACCTTCACGCAAGGCCTGCACCGAAGGTGTCGCATAACGCAGAAAGGCCACCCCGGCCTCGGTCAGGGTGACCCCGCTTTTACTGCGTACAAACAGGCTGACCGTCAGTAACTCCTCAAGCTCCTTGAGGGTTTTTGACATCGCCGGCTGGCTTACCGCCAGCACATCCGCCGCCCGCGCCAGGCTGCCCTGGCGCGCCATCTCCAAAAAGCATACGAGGTGGCGGTACTTGATACGGGTATCGATATTCACAGGGCTAACAACTCCGGGGCGGGGATTGGCGTGGCGTATTCAACCACTTCAGCCCGATGCCCGGAACTGTATTAAGGCGTTCAGGTCTTTTTAGCGCAATGCCATACTCGCCCCCCACCCAAGAAACGTCTGACAGCCGGGCTGGCATTGTCCCGACTCAGCAACAACACTTGAACACACGATTTATCAGAGGACTCCCCCATGCTTTGGAAAAAAGGTCGACGTAGCGATAATGTCGAAGACGTACGCGATCAAGGCACCGGTGGTGGTGGCGGGATGCGGTTTGGCGGCGGCAAAGGTCTGAGTTTGATGGCCGTGGTGGTGATTGTTGGCATCGGTTTGTTGACCGGGCAGGACCCCATGCAGATCCTCGGACAGTTAAGCGGCCAGCTCACCGAACAGTCTTCGCCTCAGGTCACCCAGCCAGCCGGTCGCGCACCGGCGGCCAATGACGAGCAGGCCGATTTTGTACGGGCGATTCTGGGTGACACAGAGGACACCTGGCGCCAAGTGTTTCAGCAAGCCGGACGCAGCTATAAAGACCCGACCCTGGTGCTGTTTCGCGGCCAGATCAATTCGGCCTGCGGCTTTGCAACAGCTGCCAGCGGGCCGTTTTATTGCCCGGCCGACCAGAAGGTCTATCTGGATATGAGTTTCTTCCAGGAAATGGCCCAACGCTTCAAGGCTGCTGGCGATTTTGCCCAGGCTTATGTGATCGCTCACGAAGTTGGCCATCATGTGCAGACCTTGCTGGGTGTGTCGTCGAAAATGCAGATGGCCCGTCAACAAGGCAAGCGTATGGAAGGCGATGGTGGCTTGCTGGTGCGCCAGGAGTTGCAGGCCGATTGTCTGGCCGGGGTGTGGGCCAACCTTGCGCAAAAACGTCACAATTGGCTGGAAGCAGGCGATATAGAATCGGCCTTGAACGCCGCCAATGCCATTGGCGATGATCGCTTGCAGCAGCAAAGCCAGGGCCGTGTGATGCCGGACTCTTTTACCCACGGCACATCGGCACAACGGGTGAAGTGGTTCAAGACCGGTTTTGCCCAAGGCAATATCAACCAGTGCGATACCTTCTCGGCAGCGAGGCTTTAAATGGGAATACGCTCTATCGCTTCATTAATGGGCCTGATGCTGGCCTGCTCTGTGGTTCAAGCAGCCGAGCACGGAGTTAAAGAACTCAGCCCCGAACATCTCAAGATCGGCCCCGGCGAGTTGAGTGTCGGGGTGAGTCAGGACTGGAAACAGCCACTGCCTCAGGTGCAACGCGCACTGATCGTGATTCATGGTCGTCTGCGCAACGCCCAGACGTATTTACACAGCGCCGAGCAAGCCGCGACGCAGGCCGGGCAGCTGTCCACAACCCTGGTCATTGCACCGCAGTTCCTCAATGAAAGCGATGGCTCCCGCCATACCTTGCCCGACAATGTGCTGCGCTGGCATGCCAATGAATGGATGGCCGGTGCCCCTGCTGTGAGCCCCCAGGCACTGAGTTCCTACGCGGCACTGGATCAGATCCTTGAGCGTCTTGATGACCGCAAGCGCTTCCCGGCCTTGCGCGAGGTGGTGATTGCCGGGCACTCCGGCGGCGCCCAAGTGGTGCAGCGCTATGCCCTGACCACCCAGGCCGACAAGGCCTTGCAGGCAGACGGGATCAAGGTGCGCTATGTAGTGGCCAACCCGTCTTCTTATGCCTACTTCAATGCACAGCGACCGATTCCGACCTTTGATGCTGCAAACTGCCCGGGCTTCAATACCTGGAAATACGGGCTCAAGGATCTGCCAGCCTACGCAGATGGGCAAAAACACCGACAGTTGGAACAGGCCTATATAGAGCGCGACATTACCTATCTGCTAGGCGCCAAGGACATCGACCCCAACCACCCGGCGCTTGATAAAGGCTGCGAAGCCGAGGCCCAGGGGGCGTTCAGGCTGGTAAGGGGCAAGAACTACTTTGAGTATTTGACCCAGCGCCATCCACAAGGGCTCAATCAACGGTTGATTGAAGTGCCCGGGGTGGGGCACAACGGCGATCAGATGTTTACCTCGCCTGAAGGTCAGAAGGCGTTGTTTGGCGAGTAAGAGCACCCTGTGTAGCAGCTGCCGAAGGAACGAGGCTGCGTTCGATTGCAAAGCGATCGTGAAGTCTGAGTGCACGGTTTAACTGACTCACCGCGCTGCCTGGATTAACGACGGCTTCGCCGTCGAACGCAGCCTCGTTCCTTCGGCAGCTGCTACGCGTATTTCGTTAACCGAGCAACCGGCGCAGCGTGTAGCAGTCTTTGGCATGCCAGTCGGTCAGTTCCGGCCACGGGTTTTCAGGAACATTGACCAGCACGGTTTTGCTGCCTGCCGCGCGGCCACACGCCAGGTCAAAGTAGTAATCCCCCACCATTACCATGTTCGCCGCTGCTACATCCCATGCCCGCGCCAGTTGCAGCAGGCCGTCCGGGTCGGGTTTGTGCGCCGCGTTGTCCCGGCCCAGTACATCCTCGGGCGCAAAGCATTCGCCCAGGCCAATGGCCTTGAGGGTGATATGCGCCAGTTCCTGGGCATTTCGGGTCAGTATCCCCAGACGACAGCCACGAGCCGCCAGGTCGCGCACCAGCTCAACCGCGCCCGGCGCGGCGGTGGAGGCCTGTGCCAGCTCGCGTTCATGCTCCAGCAGCCAGGCGTGTTTGGCCGCCGCCACCTCGGTGGGCAGGCCGTTGAGATGAGTGAGGATATCGGCATCCGCCGGGATCTCCAGCTCACGGCGGATCAGGGCAAAGTCATGCACGGCAACAGTCAGGGTGCCGTCCATGTCGAAAACCCAGTGTTTGACCTCCTTGAGTGTCATGCCCAGTCCTTGCGATGGCGGATCAACCCTTCCTGCGTGACCGAAGCCACCAGTTGGCCAGCGCGGTTGTAGACACTGCCACGGGAGAATCCACGGGAATTGCCCGCCCATGGACTGTCCATGGCGTAGAGCAACCAGTCATCGGCACGCAGGTCGGCATGGAACCACAGTGCGTGATCAAGGCTGGCGACCTGCATATCGTTTTGCCATACCCCTTTGCCATGGGGCAGCAAGGACGTGGTCAACAAGCCGAAGTCCGAGGCGTAGGCCAGCAGGTACTTATGCAGCGCCGGGGTATCGGGCAAGGTGCCGTCGGCGCGAAACCACACGTACTTGATCGGATCAGTGACCTTGGGGTTGAACGGGTCTTCTCCTACCACCGGGCGGAACTCGATAGGCTTGGCGCACAGCAGTTTTTCCCGCATCGACTCGGGGATCAGGTGCGCACGCAGGCGCATCATGTCCAGTTCCGAGGGCAGATTCTCAGGGCCCACAACGTCGGGCATAGTCGTCTGATGTTCAAAACCGCCTTCGTCGTACTGAAACGAGGCGCTGCTGGTAAAAATCGGCTGGCCCTTCTGGATCGCGGTCACCCGGCGCGTGCTGAAGCTGCCGCCGTCCCGCACGCGATCAACCTGATACACCACGGGCAAACCGGCATCACCAGGGCGCAGGAAATAGCCGTGCATGGAGTGCACATGGCGGGCGTCTTCAACCGTCTGGCTCATGGCCGACAGCGATTGACCGAGCACCTGACCACCGAACAACTGGCGAAAGCCCAAGTCCTGACTGCTCCCGCGAAAGAGGTTCTCTTCGATCGGTTCCAGGGTCAGCAAATTGACCAGATCATCCAACACTTGGCTCATTCAGATTCTCCTCACACAGAGCATTACCGTCGTAATCTTCGTTACGCAGGTCAAAATTTTCGGCTTGCGCCGCTAAACACACCGCCTAGCCGTGCAGGGTTTCCAGCCACTGTGCCCGCGTGATCCGGTACAGCACATGGGGTCTGAGCGGGTCGCCTGCGGGCAGCAAGGGGTGTTCAAAATCACCGTCGACATCGTGCTGCATGCCAATCGCCTGCATGACTTTTTGCGAGGGCAGGTTCAGCTCGCTGGTAAACGACACCACCTGGTCCAGGGCCAGACGATCAAAGGCGCAGCGCAACGCGGCCCAGGCCGCCTCACTGGCGTAACCCAGGCCCCAGTGTTCGGGAGCCAGACGCCAGGCGATTTCTACGGCAGGGGTAAACGGCGCCTCGAACGACACATTCATCAGCCCGGTAAAGCCGATAAAGGCGCCGGTGTCCTTGCGCTCCAATGCCCATACCCCGTAGCCATATTCGGCAAAGTGACCACGAACCCGGCCAATCAGCGCGGCGCTTTCAAGGCGGCTCAGGGGCGCCGGAAAATAGCGCATCACCTGAGGGTCGGCGCACATGGCAGCGAACTCGGGCAAGTCTGTGTCACGCCAGGGGCGCAAGTGCAAACGGGCACTTTCGAGCTCTTTGATCTGCTCCATCCGTCCTCTCCGATTTGTTACCGGGCTTTACATATGATGAGAGTGTACAGCGCTGGTAATATCCAGCGCTCGTTACGACGCGAAAATCCCTATGCCAGTGCCGCTGATTTACCACGATGACTACAGCCCGCAGTTCCCAGCGGAGCATCGTTTTCCTATGGATAAGTTCCGCCTGTTACGCGATCACCTGGTCGACTCCGGGCTGACCCTTGATGCAGAGCTGCTGCGTCCCGAATTATGCCCTGTGGATATCCTCGCCCTGGCCCATGACCGCAGCTATATCGAGCGCTATATGGCAGGCGAGCTGGCCCGCGAAGATCAACGCCGCCTGGGCCTGCCCTGGAGCGAGGCACTGGCGCGACGTACCGTTCGCGCCGTGGGCGGATCTCTGCTGGCCGCCGAGCAGGCGCTTGAGCACGGCCTGGCCTGCCATCTGGCGGGCGGCACTCATCACGCGCACTACGATCACCCGGCGGGTTTTTGCATCTTCAACGATCTGGCGATCATCAGCCGCTATATGCTGGAAAGCGGCCGGGTAAACCGCGTACTGATTTTTGACTGCGATGTGCATCAGGGCGACGGTACTGCGCGAATTCTTGAACATACGCCGGATGCCATTACCGTTTCCCTGCACTGCGAAAAAAACTTTCCGGCACGCAAGGCGCAAAGCGACTGGGACATCGGCCTGCCTATGGGTATGGGCGATGCTGAATATTTGCAAGTGGTGGACGAGGCGCTCAATTACCTGCTGCCGTTGTATCAACCGGATCTGGTGCTGTATGACGCCGGGGTCGATGTGCATAAAGACGACGCCCTGGGCTATTTGAAGCTCACCGATGAAGGTGTGGCGGCCCGTGACGAGAGCGTGATGCGCCACTGCCTGGGTCGCGACATACCGGTGGTCGGGGTGATTGGCGGCGGATACAGCAAGGATCGTAAGGCCCTGGCGCGCCGCCACGGGATATTGCATCACAGTGCACAGAAGGTCTGGCTGTCATCAGGTTGTCACTGAGGTGTGATTTTACCCACAATGCCTGTGGAACTGCCTGTGGATAACCTGAGTGAAAGCGCCTGCAGGGCACAGAGAACATGGCCTCCAGAAGGCTGTATGTTTTTCGTACAGCCATCGCTATCTCTGTAGCAGCTGCCGAGGGACGAAGGCTGCTGCTACAGGGGATCTGCTCCGCCCAGTCAGGTAGAATGCCCGGCCTATTTCGCCGATTTGCAGCCCTGCCATGACTGAACCCTCCACACTCCCTTCCCGTCACGTCGCCATTATTGGCGGTGGCCCCGCCGGTTTGATGGCCGCCGAAGTGTTGAGTCAGGCTGGGGTGAAGGTCGATCTCTACGATGGCATGCCGTCGGTGGGCCGCAAGTTTCTGCTGGCCGGGGTCGGCGGCATGAATATCACCCATTCCGAAGCCTACCCGGCTTTCCTGTCGCGCTACGCCGAACGCGCACCGCAGATGGCACCGTTGCTGCGCGCCTTCGATGCCGATGCGTTGTGCCAGTGGATTCATGAGTTGGGGATCGAAACCTTTGTCGGCAGTTCCGGCCGGGTGTTCCCCACCGATATGAAAGCCGCGCCGCTGCTGCGCGCATGGCTCAAGCGCCTGCGCGAGTCCGGTGTAGTTATCCACACCCGCCACCGCTGGCTGGGTTGGCAGGCCGATGGCCAGTTGCTGGTGGACAGTCCCGAAGGCCAAAAGCAGCTCAACCCCGACGCGGTGCTACTGGCCCTGGGCGGTGGCAGTTGGGCGCGACTGGGCTCGGACGGTGCCTGGATGCCCTTGCTGGCTGAGCGCGGCGTTGACCTGGCCCCCTTGCAGCCGAGCAATTGCGGGTTTGATGTGGCGGGCTGGAGCGAGGTGCTGCGCAGCAAGTTCGCCGGCGCCCCGCTGAAAAACATCGCCATTGCCCTGGAACACAGCACGCCGCGCCTGGGCGAATGCGTGATTACCGCCACAGGCATTGAAGGCAGCTTGATTTACGCCTGGTCGGCGCCGATTCGTGAAGCGATCAATCAACAGGGTGAAGCGACGATCCTGATCGACCTGCTGCCGGGCAAGCCTGTGGATAAAATCCAGGCAGCCTTGGCCAAACCCCGCGGCTCACGCTCGATGAGCAAGCATTTGCACAGCCAGCTGGGGATTGATGGGGTAAAAGCGGCGCTGTTGCGCGAGCTGGCGCCTGCAGAATGCTTCAATGACCCGGCGCAACTGGCTCAGGCCATCAAGGCGCTACCGTTGAAGCTGATAAAAGCCCGCCCCTTGGACGAAGCCATCAGCAGCGCCGGTGGCGTGCGATTCGAGGCTGTGGATGAAAATCTGATGCTCAGGCAATTACCCGGCGTGTTCTGTGCAGGCGAGATGCTGGATTGGGAAGCTCCCACCGGCGGCTACTTGCTCACGGGCTGTTTTGCCAGTGGTCGTGCCGCAGGGTTAGGGGTATTAAGCTGGTTGAAGGCTAAACGTTGACCGTCCCTGTGGGAGCGAGCCTGCTCGCGAAGGCCGTTCGCGAGCAGGCTCGCTCCCACAGTTGGAGTTTTTAGCCTCGACCGGGCTTACGGCTTGCGCTTGCGCGGGCCGGTGTTGAATACAGGCACTTTGCGCACCGGCTTTACCGATGGCTCGGCGGGTGCTGCTTCGCCGCTATCCACCCATTTGCCCAGGTTGCGCTTGCCGCCACCGCCCGAGGTTTTAGGTTTTTTCGGCTTCTTCGGCTTTTTGATCACCTGCCCCGAAGCATCAGTTTCAGGCACTCGGTGCTCAGGCTCGAAATCCTGCTCTTCGTGGCGTGGCAACGTCTGACGGGTCAACATCTCGATCGCCGACAGCATGTTCACTTCATCAGCACAGACCAGGGAAATGGCCTCGCCTTTCTGACCGGCACGACCGGTACGGCCAATGCGATGGATGTAGTCTTCGGCCACGATTGGCAGGTCGAAGTTGACCACCAGCGGCAGGTCTTCGATGTCCAGGCCACGGGCAGCCACATCGGTAGCCACCAGAATCTGCACTTCGCTGGCCTTGAAGCGGTCCAGCGCCCGTTGGCGCGTGGCCTGTGGCTTGTCGCCATGAATACCGTCAGCGTTGATCCCCAGACCTTGCAGCTTGCCTACCAATTCATCGACACCGTTGCGGGTCTTGGCGAACACCAGGACCTGCTTCCAGTGCTGGGTGCGCAACAAGTGCAAAAACAGCTCGGCCTTGCGCTTTTTGTCGACCGGGATGACCCACTGCTTGACGCTGCTGGCCGCCACGTTGCGCGGGCTGACTTCGATGCTCAGCGGGTTGTCGAGCATCTGCTCGGCCAACAGGCGGATCGCGTCAGAAAAGGTCGCCGAGAACAGCAGGGTCTGACGCTTTTTCGGCAAGGCGCGGTAGATATCACGCAGCTCTTCGGAGAAGCCCAGGTCGAGCATGCGGTCAGCTTCGTCGAGGATCAGGGTTTGCAGCTGGTTGAACTTGATCGCTTTCTGGCGATAGAGGTCCAGCAGACGGCCCGGTGTGGCCACCAGTACATCAACGCCTTTGCGCATTTTCATCATTTGCGGGTTGATGCTGACACCGCCGTACACCGCGTAGGTGCTCAACGGCAGGTGTTCGGCGTACTGGCGAATGCTTTCGTGAACCTGTTCGGCCAGTTCGCGGGTCGGCACCAGCACCAGTGCACGCACCGAGTTGCTGGCCACTTTCGGGCCTTCCATGGTCAGCGACTGCAGCAACGGTAAAGCGAAACCGCCAGTTTTGCCGGTACCGGTCTGGGCCGCAGCCATCAGGTCGCGACCAGCCAGTACTGCGGGAATCGCTTGGGCCTGAACCGGGGTTGGGGTCTTGTAGCCGAGCGTCTCAAGGGCGCGCAGCAGGGGTTCGATCAGGCCAAGGGTGGCGAATGTCATGGGGATACCGTCGAAAAAGGTCAGCGCGTGGGTGCATAAGTTGCAATGGCGCGCAGTTTACCCTAATTCAGGCCGGTTTCTGCTTGCGCCACTGTGGCAAACCGATCAACACCACCGCACTGATGATGACCGCCATGGCCAGGCACTCCTCAAAACCGATGCTCTCGCCGGCAAAGGCAATCCCCAGCATGACCGCCACCGCCGGATTGACGTAGGCATAGCTGGTGGCCGCCGCCGGACGCACATTCTTAAGCAGGTACATATAGGCGCTGAAGGCGATGATCGAGCCGAAGAACACCAGATACAGCAGCGCACCCCAGCCTGCAGCGGTGGGCATTTGAGTCATGCGCTCGCCACTGAGCAGGCTGCCCGCCAGCAATACGGCACCGGCGGTGAGCATTTCAGCAGCGCTGGCCATTGGCCCGGCTGGCAGTGGCAAGTGGCGGCTCCACACCGAACCAAAGGCCCAGGCCGCGGCGGCAAAGATCACCATCGCCGCGCCCATTGGACTGGCCTGCAGGTTGGAGCCCAGGTTGAGCATGCCGATGCCGATCAGCCCCAGGACAATCCCGGCCCATTCCAGGCGGGTGTTGCGGTTGCCCCAGAAGTAACCAAACAGCAGGGTGAACAGGGGCACGGTGGCTACGGCCAGGGCGGCGACGCCGGAAGCTACGCCCGAGTGTTCGGCCAGGGTCACACCGCCGTTGCCGCACGCCAGCAACAGAAAGCCGATCATGGCTGCCGAACGCCATTGCACGGCAGTGGGTGCGGGGGCACCGCGCCAGCGCATAAAGCCATACATCAGGCTGCCCGCAATCAGGAAGCGCACACCAGCCATCATCAACGGCGGCCAGGACTCAATACCGATGCGGATAGCCAGATAAGTCGAGCCCCAAATGATGTACAAGGCAAAAAAAGCACCGATCAGTTGTAGCGGAAAACGACGTGCGGCAGGCATGAAGGCAGCTCAAGGGCAGAGGCAGGGGACTGGAGAGTTTAGACAGGGCGCCGGGAAATAATAAGTAACAGAACGCACCAAAAGGGGCCGTACACTTTTCGATGGAGATCAAATAGCCCTCTCCCAAAGGGAGAGGGTCGCTTTTAAAACCCGCGATACCGCTTGAGATGCTCATTGATCTTCGCCGCCGGGACTTTCTGCAAGCTGCACAACAGGTCGTGGTTCAATTCACGTAACCCGTGCTTCTGGCGCAGTTGCTCAGCCAGGTGAGCCGTCAAGTTGGCCGCCATTTCCGCATCGGCCATGGCCCGGTGAGCTTTGCCGGTGTGGGGCAAGTCGGCAAAGGTGGTCAGCGTGCCCAGCTTGTGGTTAGGCGCCGCAGGCATCAGGCGACGCGCCAGCAACAATGAACAGGCGAAGTTCTGTAAACGGGTGCGCTTGATGCGGCCCATTTCAAAATCCCAGAACTTTTGGTCAAACGCAGCATTGTGCGCGAGCAACGGGGTAATGCCGACGAACTCGTTGACCTCGTTCATCACCTGCTCAGCCGACGGCGCGGTGCGCAACATGGCGTTGCTGATGCCGGTCAACTGCTCGATAAACCCAGGCACCCGCACACCGGCATTCATCAGGCTTTGATAACGCTCGACAATGCGACCGCGCTCAAGAATCACCACGGCAATTTCAGTGGCCCGGCAGGTGCTGCTCGGGGAGATGCCGGTGGTCTCAAAGTCAATTACCGCGATGCGTTCCAAACCTGGTCAATCCTGTAAAAAATAAGGGTTACTTAAGCAGCAAATTGCCTTCAATCGGCACATAGCGGCTGGCAGCGCGAATCAATGAGTTGGCCGTCAGACCGGGCACACCGTAGGCCACGGTTTCAACCCCATGCTTGCTGGCAATACGCTCCAGGAGCAGGTCGAAATCACCGTCACCCGAGGCCAGTACCACTTCGTCGACATTGGCTGCCGAGTCCATGATATCGATGGTAATGCCCACATCCCAGTCGCCCTTGGCCGAGCCATCGCTGCGCTGGATATAGGGTTTGAGTTTTACGATAAAACCGAGGTTGCGCAGGATCTGCTGAAACTGCTGCTGCTTGCTGTCACCCCGGTCAATCGCATAGGCATAGGCTTCGACAATTTCACCGCGCTTGCTGATATCAGCCCACAGGGCGGCGTAATTGAAATGGCAGCCATAGGCCTGGCGAACCGTGTAATAAAGGTTCTGCACATCCGCGAAGACCGCAATTTTTTTCACCGGCAAACCTCATGGCGCCCGGGCAGCGGGCACGCGACTGAAAAACAAGGCTGCAGTATGCCAGCCTGCCGGGGGTTTGCGCGGATAAACCGCCCGGCGTGCAATAAGGCACCGGGCGATGGACTCAAACGTAGGAGTCGTCGTCAGAAAAGAAGCCATCATCGTCCAGGCCGACGTCTTCAATTCCCGAGCCGCTATTGGCGTACTGCTGGTTGCCGCTGCCCCAGCCAGCGTCGCTGACAGAACCTGGTTGCTCGATGATTTCCTCGACAATCTGCGGCTGCTGATTGTGGTGGAACAGGCTACTGATGCCTTGCGCCAGCATCACGCCGCCCGCCACACCCGCTGCCGTTTTCAGGGCTCCGCCCAAAAAGCCGCTGCCCAATGCTGGGGCCGGCGCCGCTGCTGCTGGTTGAGGGGCCACGACAGGAGCCGCTGCCGGGCCATCACGCCAACCCCCGGTGCCCGACGTTGGGCCGGGCGTGGGAGCCGATACCCGATCGCCACCGCCAAAAAGTCCCGACAAAAAGCTCCCCCCAGATGGCGCAGGTGCCGCAGCAGCCTTCGCCTGAGCCAGTTCTGCCTGCAATTGCTTGTTCTGCTGGTCGAGTTGCTTGAGCGCAGCCTCTTGCACCAGCAGCGCCTGAGCCATGTAGTACGTTGCCGCAGGCTGACGCGCCAGATGTTCATTGATCCGCGCCTGGGCCTGGGCATCGCGCGGGGCTGATCCTGCCTCGGCCTGCTGCAACCGTGTAAACAACCCGTCAATCAGGCTTTGCTCTTCGCTGTTCATGACAACCTCTTTCGATTGCAGATAGAAACCTGCCCCTTGCATTACGCAGAAGCTCAAACGCGTTATTGGGGCACTACAACCCGTTTCAACAGCATCAGGCCTGCGTGAACTTTTGTTCATCTTGGCGTCTCATCGGTTAAAGTGACGCACCGCTCTTGACTGCTGACAACTGCCAATGAATCCGCTGACTGTTCTTCGCGACTCCCTGTACTTCTTCCAGCGCAATCTGAGCCAGATCGTGACGCTGTGCCTGCCGCTGGTCATCCTTGAAGCTGTGCTGCAGCACATTGTCGACAACGCCGCAGGCCCGGATGCATCGCCCGGTTATGGCCTGGTTGTCGGACTGCTGCTGTACCCTCTGTACACCGCCGCCCTGATCCTGTTTCTCGATGCCCGCAGCCAGGGCGAAAGCCCGCGCAACCGCGACCTGCTGGCCTCGGCGGTTAATCTTTGGCCCAAATTCGCCCTGCTGTCGGCAATCAGCACGCTGCTGATCGTGCTGGGGCTGTCGATGTTTTTTATTCCGGGCATTTTCCTCACCGTGGTACTGGCCTTCTCCGAGTACCGACTGGTATTGCGTGGTGATGCTCCGCTGGCGGCCATGAAGTCGAGCTTCACCCTGACCCGCGGGCATTTCTGGCGGATTTTCGTCTGCATACTGGCCGTACTGGGCCCGCTGATGTTGCTCAAGGAATTCAGTTACACCCTGTTTTCCAAGGACGACAACACACTGCTAACGCTGGCACTCGATAGCGCCAACAGCTTCTTGCAGTTGTTTGTTTCCGTCGTACTGTTTCGTTTATTTATGTTGATCAGCGAAAAGTCAGAACTATAAAAACAGAAATTTCCTACACAAAGAACCTTGGAAGGCCGCACTGCCGTCGGGTATGTTCGAGCCTTCCCTGTAACGTTATTAAGTCGAGCTCATGTCACGTTTATTACGCCGCACCGCATCAGGTTTGCTGCTGATCTCAGCGCTGCTGGCATGTCTGGTTTATAGCGTTACATGGCGGCCCGGTGCCCGCGAGGTGCTGCCCCTGACGTGCCCTGGCAGCGCCCCGGTGCTGGTGCCAGGCCAGGCGCTCAAGGTAATGACGTGGAACATCCAGTACCTGGCCGGCAAGCGCTATGTGTTCTGGTACAACCTGGCTGACGGCAGCGGCCCTGACACCCGCCCCACCCGGGAAGACATGGCCTTCAGCCTTGATGAGGTAGCGCGGGTCATACGTGACGAACGCCCGGATCTCGTGCTGTTGCAGGAAGTCGATGACAACGCCAAGGCCAGCGATTACCAGAACCAGTTGGCCCTGCTGCAAGAACGCCTGATCGACCTCTACCCCTGCAGCACCCAGGCCTTTACCTGGAAGGCCGACTTTGTGCCCGACTGGCATATTTTCGGCAGTGTCGGGCGCTCTCTGGTCACCCTCAGCCGCTTCCAGATCGAACACGCAGAACGTCTGCAATTGCCCCAGGCCGATACCAACTTTCTCAGCCGTCAGTTCCAGCCCAGGCCCGCGCTGCTGGTCAACTACCTGCCGCTCAATGATGGCGGGCAACTGGCAGCAATCAATACACAACTGGATGCGCCCTCCGCCAACAACAGCAACCTGCGCCTGCAAATGCAGACTGTCGCCGAACTGGCCGACAAGCTGGAAGGCCAGGGCACGCCGTGGTTGATCGGCGGGGACTTCAACCTGCTGCCCATCGGCCAGTACTTGCGCCTGCCCGAGCCATTGCGCCAGGGCTACTCGCAAGACAGCGAGTTGCACCTGCTCTGGGAAAAGTACCCGATGATCCCCAGCAACCCTGAAGCTACCGGCATCGACCGCGAACTGTGGCTGACCCACTTTCCCAATCTCCCCGACGCGGACGAGCCCGACCGTACGCTCGACTACCTCTTCCACAGCCCCAAGCTGCAGCGCATCGAAGGCTATGTGCGCCAGGAAGACACCCAGACCATCTCCGACCACCTGCCGGTGCTGGCCCGATTGCTGCTGCCTGCAGACTGACCCTGTGGGAGCGAGCCTGCTCGCGAATACAGTCTTCGCGAGCAGGCTCGCTCCCACAGTTGAAACCCAATCAGACGGTTCCCTCCCTCGCTCAGTTTCGCCGCGCCGATTGTTTTTGCCTGAAGTCGTACGATGACGTATAACTACAGGAAATCGATGCCTGTCCACGTGTGGAGAAATTTGATGACTGGTTCAAAGCGTTTCGACAATTACATCGGTGGCGAGTGGGTAACAGCCACTGAATACAGCACCAATATCAACCCCTCCGACCTGAGCGATGTGATTGGCGAATATGCCAAGGCTGACGTCGCCCAGGTCCAGACTGCCATTGATGCGGCACGGGCTGCGTTCCCTGCCTGGTCGACCTCCGGCATCCAGGCGCGCAGCGATGCGCTGGACAAGGTCGGCAGCGAAATCCTCGCCCGCAAGCAAGAACTGGGCACCCTGCTGGCTCGCGAAGAAGGCAAGACCCTGCCCGAAGCCATCGGTGAAGTGAGCCGTGCCGGCAATATCTTCAAGTTTTTCGCCGGTGAATGCCTGCGCCTGTCGGGCGATTACCTGCCTTCGGTGCGCCCCGGTGTGCATGTGGAGGTCACCCGTGAAGCTCTGGGCGTGGTTGGCCTGATCACGCCATGGAACTTCCCCATCGCCATCCCCGCCTGGAAGATCGCCCCGGCCCTGGCCTATGGCAACTGTGTAGTGTTCAAGCCGGCCGATCTGGTACCGGGTTGCGCCTGGGCACTGGCCGAGATCATTGCTCGCGCAGGCTTCCCGGCAGGCGTGTTCAACCTGGTGATGGGCAGCGGCCGCGTGGTCGGCGACGCTATCGTCAACAGCCCGCAATTGGACGGTATAAGCTTTACCGGCTCGGTGAGCGTCGGTCGCCAGATCGCCATCAGCTGTGTGTCGCGCCAGGCCAAGGTGCAGCTGGAAATGGGCGGTAAAAACCCACAGCTCATCCTCGACGATGCCGACCTCAAGCAAGCGGTCGAACTGGCGGTGCAGAGTGCGTTTTACTCCACCGGCCAGCGTTGCACCGCCTCCAGCCGCCTGATTGTTACCGCGGGCATCCACGACAAATTCGTCGAGGCGATGGCCGAGCGCATGCGTTCGATCAAGGTCGGGCATGCCTTGCAGGCCGGGATTGATATCGGCCCGGTGGTGTCCCGAGCGCAGCTCGACCAGGATTTGGGTTACATCGACATCGCCCGCAACGAAGGCGCCCGCCTGGTTGCCGGAGGCAGCCTGGTGACCTGCGATACCGAGGGTTATTTCCTGGCCCCGGCCCTGTTTGCCGACAGCACGGCCGACATGCGCATCAGCCGCGAAGAAGTGTTCGGCCCGGTGGCCAATATCATCAAGGTTGCAGACTACGAAGCCGCCCTGGCGATGGCCAATGACACCGAGTTTGGCTTGTCGGCGGGTATTGCCACGACCTCGCTCAAATATGCCAATCACTTCAAGCGTCATTCCCAGGCAGGGATGGTGATGGTCAACCTGCCCACGGCGGGGGTGGATTACCACGTGCCGTTTGGCGGGCGCAAAGGCTCGTCCTATGGCTCGCGCGAGCAGGGCCGCTATGCGCAAGAATTCTACACCGTGGTCAAGACCAGCTATATCGGGTCGTGAAGCTCTACTCACCGCGTTGATGCCATCGCGAGCAAGTCCGCTCCCACAAGAACTGCGCAATTTTTGTGGGAGCGGGCTTGCTCGCGATGCGTACGCCCGGTCGCTACGGCTTCCGCGGCTTGATCCGCGCCGTGGCTTCGGCCACCAGCGGATCATCGGGCCAGTAATGCTTGGGGTAGCGCCCCTTCAAATCTTTTTTCACTTCGGCATAGGTACTTCGCCAGAAGTTGGCCAGATCCTGGGTTACTTGCACCGGACGCCTTGCCGGAGAAAGCAGGTGCAACTTGACCACCTGGCGCCCGGCCGCAATACGCGGGGTGTCCGCCAGCCCAAACAACTCTTGCAGGCGCACCGCCAGAATCGGCGGGTGTTCGCTGTAGTCCAGCCGCACCGAAGACCCTGAAGGCACCTTGATATGGTGGGGCGCCAGTTCGTCCAGGCGCTGGGGCAGCGGCCATTTGAGCATGTTATGCACAATGCTCGACAGGTCGAGGCTGGCAAAGTGACTGAGCCGCGACACACGCCCCAGATACGGCCCCAACCAGTCTTCAAGCCCGGCCAGCAAGGCGGCATCGCTGACGTCGGGCCATTCACTGTGCCCCTGGATCTGCAGGTCCAGTTGACGCAACAACGCTACCCGCGCCTGCCACTGGCGCAGCTCGGGCGTCCACGGCAACAGCTCCAGCCCCTTGCGTCGCACCAGATTGATCAGCGCTTGCGTACGGGCCGCTTCGTCGAGCCCGGTCAATGGCTCGCGACTGAGGACCAGCTCGCCGACCTTGCGCTGGCGCTCGGCACGCAGCACGCCCTCGCGCTCATCCCAGTCCAGTTGATCAACAACGCTGACCTGCTCGCTCAAGACACCCTCGAGCAAGGCAGGATCAAACTCAGCCGCCAGATAAATGCGTTCTTCACGTTGCCCCTGACGGCTGCCCAAATCGGCGATGACCAGCCAGGGCTGTTTCATCAGGCCATCCACTTCGCTGAACAACGCCGCACGGCCATTGGCCAGACGATATTCCGCCCCACCAGGTTTACGCTGTTGGGCGACCCGATCGGGGTAGGCCAGCGCCAGCAAGGCACCCAGCCAGCGCGGGTGGTCGGGGTCGGCGACCGGCTGCCTGGCCTTGCCACGCAAGTACCCGCGATACTGCCGGGCCAGTTGTTTGGCCCGCTGCACACCGCCCTGCCCGCCCCGTGCGGCGCGGCTTTCGCCTGACAGCAGGGCCAGCCGGCTATGCAGGTCCGCTCCGACGCCGCGCAGGATATCGCGCTCCCCCAACAACGCCGCGATATCACAGGCCATGTCGGCCAGCCCAAGGTCCTGACCGCGCAACAATAGATGGGCAATCCGCGGATGTGCAGGCAGTTCAGCCATCGCTTCGCCGTGGGGGGTGAGTTTTGCTCCGTGCAAGGCACCCAGCCGATCGAGCAATTGTCGGGCCTGTGCATAACTGGCCGAGGGCGGCATATCGAGCCAGATCAGTTGCTCGGGAGTGACACCCCAGCGTGCCAGTTGCAGCGCCAACCCGGCCAGATCAGCCTGCAGGATCTCCGCACTGCCATAGGCCGCCAACTGCGCGTGCTGGTCCTCGGACCACAGCCGATAACACACACCCGGTTCCAGACGCCCGGCGCGGCCGGCGCGCTGGGTGGCACTGGCGCGGGAAATGCGCTGGGTATCAAGGCGGGTCATGCCGCTGCCCGGGTCAAACCGCGGAACTCGCGCCAGCCCGGCATCGATCACCACACGCACGCCGTCGATAGTCAGGCTGGTCTCGGCAATATTGGTGGCCAGCACCACCTTGCGCAGGCCTTTTGGCGCAGGCTCGATGGCCGCACGCTGGGCCGTCAGATCCAGTTCTCCATGCAAAGGGCACAGCAGAATATCGCTGCGCGAACCCAGCGCGTCGGCCAATTGCTGATTGACCCGGCGAATCTCCGCCTGCCCGGGCAGGAACACCAGCAGACTGCCGCTTTCATCGTTGATGGCATCGAGTACGGTCTGCACCACTCGCGGCTCGATAAACTCACCGGGCACAAACGGCCGCCCCCAGCGCATCGCCACCGGGTACATGCGGCCCTCACTGCGCAAGATCGGCGCATCGTCGAGAATGCTCGCCAGCCGTTCGCCCTCAAGAGTGGCGGACATCAGCAGAATTTTCAGCGGCTGTTCATCCCGAAACAGCTCACGTCCATTGAGGCTCAAGGCCAACGCCAGATCGGCATCCAGACTACGCTCTGCAAGTTTGCTGATTTGACACATTGTCAAATACTTAAAATCCGCTACATTTTAAGGACAAATCCAGCCTTCAAGGGTAAATAAAACCGTGACAATCATCAAAAGTAAAGGCTACGTCACCCACTACCCGCTGCAGGCCATTGATGAAGAGCTGGCATACAAGCTGCTGATGTCTCCGACCACACTTGATAGACACAATAGTAATGCTCTGCAGCTTTTCGACTGTCACTGTCACTGCTTGGGCGAGTACCTCAGCCTGACCAACCTTGATGGTGAAAAACTCACGTGGCTGGTCGAAAGCTTTCTTGGAAGCCTTCACGTTGGCGACATAGCTGTGCTTGAAGAGTACATAGTTCGTCAACGATCAATTGCTGTTACTGAGATGATTTCTGGTCTGGTCGACCTTGTTCCAGGCCTGCAGCCAGTGATCTGGTCTCGTGCCCGGCTGCCTCACTTTGAACAGACATGGCAAGAGAGCAAGCACAAGCTAGACCCGGAGATCGTCTCCTTCTGGAGTGGGTGGAAGGTCAAGGCCAAGAAAGGAAAATCGGTTTATCTCAAGCTAGTTGCGATGTATCACTCGCACGGCCCTGAGTTCACCAAAGCTTTCCATGAAGCGATCAGACGCGACTCTTTGAAGCGCGCCAAAGTGGCGAGCGGGATGATCAATAAGCTCGCCAAATACATATCTGAGCAAAGCTTTCGTTTCCCTCCGGCAGCTTTCCAGTCACCGGAGATGATGGAAGACTTTTTCGAGCACTATTTCTGGCACTACCAGAACATTGAGTACGAGCGCAACGAAGACCCAGAACTCAATGCTCGCACTTTCAGAACTATGCGAAACCTGATCATAAGATGCTTCCTCAAAACCGATGTTTGGTCGGCTGACGAAGACGCAATAGTTTTGCCTGCAGGGAAGAGTAAGGCTGGCTCCGAGCTCAACATCAAGAAGAACAAGCATGGCATTGAGATCAAAGACAAACTTCTGACAGAAGTACCCGTGCATGTCACGGACATCCAGGCAATCGACCTCCTTTATGGAGAGATTACCAGTGATCTGTCGTGCATCGAAAAATGGGGGCTATCAGAGGCGTTGGCAATTCGCAAAGCGCAACGAATTCGAGTCAGAGAAGCTGGGGACGGCATGCTTCTGGAGCGTGTTGTCCGCAACCCCCAAAATCGCCTTAACTTCGAAAAGCTAGGCTTCGCAAATATTTGTCGCACCTTCGAAGACGAAGGCATGTGCACAACGAATGATGCGCGTCGTCGTTACGGAATAAGGCTTCCGGCGCTAGCACTAAAACTTGGCCTACCCACAACCTACAGCTTACTGCCGTTTCAGTGCTTACTCACTCTATACCACCCGGAAATTACCACTACCTTCATGGACGACTTGGTGATTTGGGACGGCCCAAAAAGGGTTTCGTTCTTGAAGACTGACAAGGGCTATGAACTTATTGGATTTAAGGATAGGCGCGGGAGTAAGAACTCCGAACAGAAAATCCTGCTGCACCCCAAGGCTGCTGCGCTCGTTCGTATGGTAGAAGAGATCACGGAGCCACTTCGCCAATACCTTAAAAAGCAAGGCGATCCGACTTGGCAAAAACTTTTTTTAACGTGCGGAAGAAGCTTCAACTATCCGAAAACTGCTGACAGCAACATTCTAAATCGAACGGCAGTCGATAAGAACGCTTTTAGGCGCGAAGTTTTCATTGCGCGGCTATCGCCCCACACCGTGAAAAGAGGCGACGACTTGGTGGACTTTATCAAGAAGCTCTCGATAACCAGGGTTCGCGCTCAGTCAGCCGTGGCTGATTACATTCAAAATCATAGCCTGCCAAGACTTGCCAGAAAGCTTGGTCACGCCCACATGAACAGAGACCTGTTGGATTCCTACCTGCCCACCGCGATCTATGACTTCTTCGCGACCAGGTATGTGCGTATTTTCCAGAAGGGAATCATCTGCGAAGCCATGAAAGACAGTAAATACCTACTTCGTGCTTCCAAGTTTGACGATTTCGACCAAATGCACGAGTTTTTGAGCCGGTACACACTCAAGGAGGTTCCGGAGAACCTCAAAACCAGGGAAGAAAATCGCTTGGCCAATGGTGAGATTGTAGAGGTGGGTGTCTCCGTGTCTGCTGAAAGCATGACCGCGCTGATGTCCATCAGAAAAGCCATCAATCTCAGCAAGACGCCACACGCTGTTCGAGGGCTGGCCAAATACTGGGCTGCGGTTTGCGATACGGTCGAGAAGTACATCCTCAAAAGTCGCGACAAACTCCTGCACGCTCATTTGGAAATCGCCTCCAAAAATTGCAACCCCAGCGCCTACGAGAGCATGATCCATGCAGTATCCTGAACACCTCGCTCATTTCGCCAGCCTGTTCAAGAAACGCGACATATCACACTTCATGTCGGCTCCGTGGCTTGTCTCAAGCTTCAGGGATCCTGTGTGGAAATACAATTTTGGTTTCAAGACCGACCAAGACCTGGATTGGAGTGTTCACCTGTATGACGGTTCGTTATTAACGGATCCACAGCACGTCAAATTACTCAACTCGTTGCAATGCTGGCTGATAGCAGCGACTCAAAATTCAGCTGGGCCAGGCTTCACCAATAGCTGGGCCTCACAGGCGGCATCTTTTCGACGAACGCTCACGCTCATTGACCATATCCTTCAAGGCGCCGAAGCCTTGGAGCTGGTCGAGCATGGCCTGAGCGCGCTTACCTATGACGTGATGTGTGACATCATCGAGCAGGTCGGGACTAGTAGCTACGTCGCTGTGAGTACCTACGATTGGAACAATCGTCTCGCGAACTACTGCATTTCGCTTCTGGAGGAAACTAGCCCAGCGGCCATTGATAAATGCCTGGAGGATTACCCTTCCATCTCCGACATAACACCTCTTCAGCTCGAAGAGAACGTGCTTGATATCCCTCTGGAGCTGATCCCGCGTGTAAGAGCCGCGCTTTATATCAACAAGATGTACCACACCCATCCAAATGGTGGAGTGAACGTCAACTCAGTATGGGTCAGTGCACAACTATACAACGATACTTTAGCTGGAAAAAGGCGACTCAAGCCCCTGCATAGCATATTAGGTTTCATTTGGCGTAATGATCGCTTTATTCGTGAGGTCGATGGCGCCCCGGTCACCAACGGCAACCCAGACCGCATGACCAAGCGAGACTTGGTCTTGTACCGCACCGCCTTTACCATCTTACAAAAGATCTCTGCCCTAGATTTTCCACTCCCTACCCCAGAAGATCTTAGAGAGATTGCAACCTATAAAGTAACAGGGGCGGCGATGGGCCGTTTTAAAAATGTCCCAACCCCAATCATTTTCAAGGCGATCAAAGATGGCATTGAGTTCCACTTGTAGTGGTCAACTAATCCCGGACACGACGTTAAGTTTTTCTTCGGCCCGAGCTGGCGCCAGCCCACCGTTGAATTG